>NZ_JBSGCA010000020.1:0-125369 GCF_053601535.1 Nocardia sp. NPDC004718 | reverse complement strand
CACCGCCGCGACAACCGTCGCGCTCATCGCGACCGCACTACTACCCAACCGCCCCCTACGCCGCACAATCGACATCGACCCCACCCTCGACCCGACCACGAAAAAGTCCGCGGTGCAAGGCGATCCGACTGCCACGGACGACATGGCCGCACTGGAGGCCGAACTGGACGCATTCGCGGAGTCGAGCTGGGACGAAAACCAACTCTGGGAAGGTGCCGAGCGGGTGTTGCCCGAGCCGGTCGCAGCCGCGTCGATCGGGCGGCATGCGGTGGTAGAGCAGAACGGTCGTGTGTACCGGGTGGCCGCGTCGGCACAGAACGGTCAGTCGACCGGCGGCTTGCCGGGGCCGGACTTCGATGGTGGGGCGTTGGGTGGTCGTGTCCATCGTGAAGACGGTCGTCCGGTGCCGGGTGCGGTGTTGACGTTGGTTGATCACGGTGGCCGTCAGGTCGCGCGGGCGAACAGTGCTGCTGATGGTGGCTATGCGATCACCGCGCCGGAGACGGGTGACTATGTGTTGATCGTGTCGGCGATGGGGCACCAGCCGACCGCGGTGAACGTGTCGGTCGGCCAGCGGCCCCATCACCTGGATCTGACCTTGGTGGGCTCCGGCGAGTTGTCGGGTGTCGTTCGTACCGCCGGCTCCGGTGTGCCGCTGCCGGGTGCGACCGTCACGTTGACCGATTTGCGTGGCGAGGTGGTCGGGTCGGCTGTCACAGGCGGCGACGGCACCTACCTATGTCGCGGTGTGGTCTCGGGTGTCTATACCCTGGTCGCGGTCGCTGAGCGTATGCGTCCCAGTGCCACCACATTGACGGTGCCGGACAGCGGCGTCTTGCGTCATGACATCGAGTTGGCCACGATGGCGGTGCTTGCCGGCTCCGCGTGGGCCGAGGGCAGCCGAGCGGTGCCGGATGTCCTGGTCAGTGTGCTCGACGCCGCGGGGCAGGTGACCGCCACGGCACACACCGACGAGAACGGCCGGTATGTCGTGACCGACCTGCCCGAAGGGCAGTACACCGTCGTTGCGCGCGGTTATCCGCCGGTGACCGGGCAGGTCACCGTGTCCGGTGGCGAGGTCGCCTACGATGTGCGGCTCGGTTACGAGATCGAGGATCGTTGATGAGCGGATTGACCGGTCGTGTTTGCACCGCACAAGGGTGGCCGGTGCCGAACGCAGTGTTGACAGTGACGGATATGACGGGGCGCCAGATCGCCCGTGCGGTCGTCGACGAGACCGGCGCGGTGGGCACTGAGCTGTTGCCCGCGGGTGTTCATACCGCGGTGCTCACCGCTGTCGGGTTCGAGCCCGTAGCGCGGGCCGTGCGGATCTCTCCAGCAGGGACGGGTGTGCTCGGGGAGATGGTGTTGGTGCCGATCGCCGGGACGGTGGCGGCACCGCCACCGGGACCGTGGACGATCGATCCGGTGCATTCGACGGTGATCGCAACGGTGCGTCATCTGGGTATAGCGAGTATCAAGGCCCGATTCGCCGAGGTGAGCGGGCGGTTCGATATCGGTGAGCCGTTCGAGCGGTCCACCGGACACGCGGAGATCAAAGCGGCGAGTATCGATACCGGTATCTCTGCGCGTGACAATCACCTCCGTTCGCCGGAGTTCTTGGATGTCGGCACCTATCCGCTGATCACATTCACCGGCAGCGGGTTGCGTCGTACCGGTGGTGACACCTGGGTGATGCCGGGTGAGCTCACCCTGCACGGGCAACGCCGCCCGGTCGATCTCGAGGTCACCTATGGTGGCTTCGGAGCGGATCCATGGGGCGGCGTGCGTGCTGCGTTCCACGCCGAAACAGTGTTGCATCGCAACGATTTCGCGATCGATTACAACGCGGTCGTGCGCGCGGGAGTGGCCGCCGTCGGCGCCACCGTCAAAATCGACCTCGACATCGAAGTCGTACAGGGCGAGCAGCTACCCGCAATCTAGCCGGCTGCGGGAGAAATGATCTGCGCTGGGTCGATGAATTTCGTTCGTGCACATCGTCCGCATTCCGAAGAGGGAACCGACTGCACGAGGAGAACCCATGACCCATCTGCCGTCCGCGGTCACCGCGCGGACCCTCGACGTCCCGGGCGCGCACCTGTACTACGAACTGCGTGGCGCGGGCCCGCTGGTCGTACTGGCGGGCGCGCCGATGCATGCCGCCGCGTTCGCGCCGTTGGCCGATCTGCTGGCCGTGGACCGCACCGTGCTCACCACCGACCCGCGCGGGCACCAAAGTTCCACGCTGAAGGACACCGAAGAGGACTCGACGCCGGAACTGCGCGCCGACGACCTCGCCCGGCTGATCGTGCACGTCGACGCCGGGCCCGCGGTGGTCTTCGGGTCCAGTGGCGGTGCGGTGACCGCGCTCGCACTGGCCCAGTCTCGTCCTGATCTCGTCACTACGGCGATCGCGCACGAACCACCGATCAACGCGCTGATCGCCGACCGGGACGCGCATCGAGCCGCGACCGACGACCTCGTCGCCACCTATGCCCGAGGTGACGTGCTCGGCGCTTGGCGGAAGTTCTTCGCGGCCGCGAACATTGCGATGCCCGAGCCGGTGCTCGAGCAGATGTTCGGCCCGGAGCACGACCCGCGGCAGCTGGCCAGTGAACGTTACTGGTTCGCCCACGAGATCCGCGGCACCACAACCTGGGAACCCGATATCCGCGCCCTGCACCACGCGTCCACTCGTCTCGTCATCGGTATCGGCGCGGAATCCGCCGGGCAATTCTGTGATCGCACCTCGCGCGCGCTCGCCGCGGCGCTCGACCTGACGCCAACGCTGTTTCCCGGTGGACACACCGGATTCGTCGACGATCCTGGCGCCTTCGCCGACCGGCTGCGCGAAATCCTCGACAAGTCCTGAATCGGCTGGAGTGTCGCCTGCGAAGTCGCGGGATACGACTCACAGCGTGAATCTGCGGCCCTTCGCGGCCCACTCGCCGCGGCCGCGCGGCGTGATGGCCCAGCGGCCGCGGTGCTGGCAGTCCATGATCAAACCACGCGACTGCAGGCGCAGCAATGCGCTGCGCACCGACCAGGCGGTCAGTCGCGCCTGCTGCGCCAGTTGCTCCACAGTGAGCAATCCACCCGGCGCCAGCACACCCAGCACCGCGAAATCGGCGGCAGTCCTGGGGCGTCTCATCATGTCGCGGCCCTTTCCCTCGAGGAGAAGGCAGCCCGGGACCGACATCGGCGCGGTGGCTCGGGTTGCCGAATCGACGGTAGAAGCCACACCGATACCGCCGCCTGCATTTTGCGCGACTTTGCGAAGTGCGTTGACCCGCATCGGGTCCGGTGGGGACGATTGCACGACATCGTCCGCCAGCTCTCGCAAAGGATCAGCTATGAACCTGCGACTTCTCGGATCCGGATCCGACCATGGAGCTTGCCCCGCCGTGTACACGACCGACACGGGCGTGCTCGTGGTGCAGGGCGATGCCACCGACCGCACGGGCACGGTGCGTGTACCGCACCAATTGCTGGACTGGCTGGAACCCGGCATGTGGCTACGGGTGGAGGCGAGTGGAACCTGCGGTTCGGTGCTGGTGGCCGGCGAACCGGTCACCGACCCGGAACTGCTCGCCCAGTTGACCCTCGACTGTCACGAAACCGCCGTGGTGGTGCGCTGATGCTGCACGTCGCCGGTGACCGCTGTTTCGAGCCGCTCTTTCGGGCGGCTCGATTCCGCGCTTTCCACTTGGAGGTGAGAGATCAGTACGTGATGGAGGACGAGCAGGAAGCGTTGCGCCGCTTCGATGCCGGAGTAGCGTACGAGCGAGAGGAACAGCCCGAGTCGTGGAAAGCCTGGGATGCTCTGATGGTCGAGTCGGCCACCCGCGGAGTCACGCTGGAGCGACTACGTGTCGTGACGGTCCCGCATACCGGCTACACCCGGTGGTTGTTGTCGGCGACCGACGACAACATCGCCACCGGCGAGGCGGTGCGCTGGCTACCGCGGCATCTGGTCGACGCGGCGGATCTGCCGCACGACGACTACTGGCTGTTCGACTCGGACACGGTGGCCTTCAACACCTTCGCCGAGAACGGGGCGTTCACCGGGCTGTCTATCAGTACTGATCCAGCGCTGGTCGCCCGGTACCTGCGGGTGCGGGAACGGCTGTGGCCCATGGGCATCGATCATCAACGATATTGCGAGAGTGAGCACGTACCCGAGTGAACGGTGTGTCGGACGCACGCGAGGTGCTGGGCGCGCGCCTGCGTGAACTTCGTCGCGCTGCCCACCTCACCGGCCTGGAGCTGGCCGCGAGGTGCGGCTGGCATTCGAGCAAGGTCTCCCGGATCGAGGGCGGCAAGCAGACGCCGTCGGAAGCGGACCTCGCCGCGTGGTGTGAAGCGTGCGGTAACACCGCCGTGCTGGACGATCTGGTCGCCAATGCGCGCAATCTGCAGTCGATGTACCTGGAATGGCAGCGCACCGTCGCCTCCGGGCACGCGCGCAGGCAACGGCAATCGATCCATTTGGAATCGCAGACCACGCAGATCCGCTGGTACGCGCCGGACACGTTGCCGGGGCTGCTGCAAACCGAGGGCTACGCGCGCGCGATCCTGACCGCCTGCATCGCGGTGACCGGTGGGCGCGACGACCTGGAAGAAGCGGTGGCCGCGCGCATGACCCGTAAGCAGGTGCTCTTCCGGGCGAAACACCGGTTCCACTTCGTGGTCAACCAGGCCGCGCTCTGGCGCACGGTCGGCGACGCGACCGTCATGGCCGAGCAGCTCGCCCACCTGCTCGCGGTGATGGCCAACCCCACTGTGCGGTTGGGCATCATCCCGATCTGCGCCGAGTACCGCGCCCCCGCGACGAACTTCGTCATCTACGACCGCTCACAGGTGCTGACCGAGACGGTCTCGGCGGAGCTGACGATCACGCGCCCGTCCGAGATCGCTCTGCACGAGAAGACCTTCGCGATCCTTGCCGACCAAGCCGAGTACGGCGATCGCGCCCGGGCGCTGATCGCGAAAGCGCTGCAAGGCCGGCGCGGCGCCTGAGCGCGTCGAGCCGTGAGACGACGATGCCGCCGCGGTCGTGCGGCGGCGGCATCGGGCCGGTCAGCGAACGAACGTCGCCGCCTGATCGGCGAGGTCGAGCAACGGCTGCGGAAAGACACCGAGCGCGAACGTGATCGCCGCGGTGATCGCCACGATCGTCGTCGTCAGCGGTGGGCTGACCAGCACCGGCGCGTCGGCGGGCGGGTCGGTGAAGAACATGAGCACGATGACCCGCAGGTAGAAGAACGCCGCGACGGCGCTGCAGATCACGCCGATGACGACCAGTGGTGCCGCGCCGCCTGAAGCGGCGGCCTCGAAGACGGCGAACTTGCTGACGAAGCCGCTGGTGAGCGGCAACCCTGCGAAGGAAAGCAGGAACAGCGCGAACACCGTTGCCAGCCAGGGTGACCTGCGGCCCAGCCCCGCCCACCGTTGCAGGCCGGTGGCCTCGTCACCGTCCGGCTCGCGGACCAAGCTGACCACCGCGAACGCGCCGAGTGTGCCGATGCCGTAAGCCAGCAGATAGAACAGCACGGCGGCGACACCGCGGGCGTTGGCCGCCACCGGGCCGGTGAGCAGGAACCCGGCGTGCGCCACCGAGGAATACGCAAGCATTCGTTTGACGTCGGTTTGCGTAATCGCCATGATCGCGCCGACGGCCATGGTGGCGATCGCGACGGCCGCGAGTATGGGCCGCCAGTCGTCGCGCAGACCGGGCACCGCGACCTGCAGCACACGCACCAACGCACCGACCGCCGCGATCTTGGTGGCCGCGGCCATGAACCCGGTGATCGCGGTGGGAGCGCCCTGGTAGACGTCGGGGACCCAGGACTGGAACGGCACCGCGCCGATCTTGAACAGCAGGCCGACCGCGAGCATCGCGATCCCGAGGACCGCCAGCGTCGCGTTGTCCGGATGCTGGGCGATCGCGTCGGCGATGCCGCCGAGTCGCACCGTAGCCGCCTGGCCGTACAGCAGCGCGACGCCGTAGAGGAAGAACGCCGAGGAGAACGCGCCGAGCAGGAAGTACTTCAGCGCCGCCTCTTGGGAGAGCAACCGCTTGCGCCGGGCCAGACCGCACAGCAGATATAGCGGCAGCGATAGCACTTCGAGGGCGACGAACATGGTCAGCAGGTCATTGGACGCCGGGAACAGCAGCAAGCCCCCGACGGCCAACAGCGTCAGGGGGAACACCTCGGTGGTCGCGACACCCGCGCGCAGCGCCGCGGCTTCGGTCGCGCTGCCGGGCACCGCCGAGGCCTGGGGCGTGAACGCGTCCACACCGCGTTCGAGGGTGGCGGCGGCTCGGCTCCAGGTTCCGGGGCCCGACCGCGCCCGCAGACGCGGCTCGGCTCCGCGCTCGGCGATGAACAGGATCCCGAGCAGCGACACCACCAGGATCGTGCCCTGCAGGAAGAGGGTCACGCCGTCGATCGCGACCGCACCGGCGACAGCGGTGGATTCGGTGCCTGCCAGCAGCACCACCGCGATCAGCGCGGCGACCAAGCCGACCACGCTCAGCACCAGATGGGTGGCGTAGCGGTAGTGCCGGGCGACGAACGCTTCGGCCAGCACACCGAGTACGGCGGCGCCGAACACGATGAGCATGGGGGACAGGGCGCCGTATTCGATGCTCGGCGCGGGAACGCTCGCGGCGAGCGTCGCGGTGGAGGCGAGGTCGGTCATTTGTGGACACCTCCGGGATGGTGGGTCGATCCCGCTTCCGCCGGTGGTGTCGACGGTGCGGGGTCGGTCCGGCCGATGGTGGTGAGGGTCTGGCTCACCGCGGGATTGATGAAGTCGGTCAGGACTTTCGGGTAGATGCCGAGGAACACCAGCGCGGCGATCAGCGGTATCACGACGGCGAGTTCGCGCGGGGCGAGATCCCAGATCCGCTCGTTGCCTTTCTTCACCGGTCCGGTCATCATCCGCTGGTAGAGCCACAGCACGTAGAGGGCAGCGAGCACCAGCGCGCTCGCGGCGATCACGGCGGCGAACTGGTAGCGGGTGAAGGTACCGATCAGCACGAGGAACTCGCTGACGAAGGGTGCGAGCCCGGGTAGCGAGAGCGTCGCGAGACCGGCGATGAAGAACGTGCCCGCCAGCACCGGGGCCACCTTCTGCACGCCGCCATAGTCGGCGATGAGCCGGGTTCCGCGCCGCGACACCAGGAACCCGGCCACCAGGAACAGTGCGGCGGTGGAGATGCCGTGATTGACCATGTACAGCGTCGCGCCGGTTTGACCCTGGCTGGTCATGGCGAAGACGCCGAGGATGATGAAACCGAAGTGGGAGATCGAGGTGTAGGCGATCAGGCGCATCACGTCGGTCTGCCCGATGGCCAGCAGCGCGCCGTAGACGATGCCGATCACCGCGAGCGTGATCACCAGCGGCGCATAGGTGCTCGCCGCGTCGGGGAACAGAGGCAGGCAGTAGCGCAGCATGCCGAAGGTGCCCACTTTGTCGACCACCGCCATCATCAGCACCGCGCTGGACGGCGTGGCGGCGACGGCGGCGTCGGGCAGCCAGGTGTGCAGCGGCCACAAGGGCGCCTTCACCGCGAAAGCGAACATGAACCCGAGGAACAGGGCATTGAGCACCGCGGGACCCGCGCCGAGCTGCCCGGCGTTGGCGGCGGCGACCACGGTGCGGAAATCGAACGTGCCCGAGGACCCTTCGCCCAAACCTTCGCGGGCGGTGAGTACGTACAACCCGATGACCGCGGCCAGCATGATCAGCCCGCCGAACAGGTTGTACAGCAAGAACTTCACCGCCGCGCGCGAGCGCTGCCTGCGCACCAGCGCGTCGCCGGTGCGCGGCCCGAACCCGCCGATGAGGAAGTACATCGGGATGAGCATCGCCTCGAAGAAGACGTAGAACAGCAGGATGTCCAAGGCGACGAAGGAGACCAGCACCATCGCCTCGACGAGCATGATGAGCGCGACGTAGGTGTGGGCCACCCGCTTGCCGCTGCCGACTTCGCGTTCGTCGTGCCAGCCCGCCAGGATCAGCAGGGGCACCAGTGCCGCGGTCAGCAGCACCAGTACCAGTGCGATGCCGTCCAGTCCGAGGGTGTAGCCGGCGCCGAACGCCGGAATCCACTGATGGGATTCGATGAACTGGTATTGCGCCCCGCCGGGATCGAAGCGCACCGCCAGCGCGATGCCGATACCGAGCGTGAGCACCGAGAAGGCCAGTGCCACCGCGCGCGCGAGCGTGCGTCGCGCGGCGGGAAGCACGAGCACGATCGCCGCACCGACGACCGGCGCCAGCCACAGCGTCGTCAACCAGGGGAACTCGCTCACCACAACCTCACCGCCAGCAGGGCTGCGGCCACCAGGGCCGCGCCGGTGAACATGGACAGGGCATAGGAGCGCACGAAGCCGGACTGCACACGCCGGGCTCGCGCGGACAACCCGCCGATCAGCGCCGCGATGCCGTTCACGACGCCGTCGATGCCGCGATTGTCGAGGAAGACCAGCGCCCGGGTGAGGTACTGTCCCGGCCGCATGAACGCCGTTTCGTTGACCGCGTCGCCGTAGAGGTCGCGGCGCGCCGCGACGGTGAGCGCGGAGACGGCTTCGGGTGCGGTCTCGGGGATGTCGCGCTGCGCGTACTGCGAGTAGGCCACCCAGACGCCGACGGCGACCACGCCCAGCGCCAGGATGGTGACCAGCGCCGCGGGAACGGTTTCGGTGCCGTGGTGGGCGCCCACGACCGGTTCGAGCCAGTTCTGCAGCGAGGAGCCGAAGACGAACACCGCGCCCGCCCCGATCGAGCCGAGGGCGAGCAGGATCATCGGCCCGGTCATCACCGCGGGGGCTTCGTGCGGGTGGGTGTCCGGTTTCCAGCGCCGTTCGCCGAAGAACGTCATCAGCATGACCCGCGTCATGTAGAACGCGGTCAGGCCCGCGCTGAGCAGCGTGACCAGTCCCAAGGCGACCCCACCGAGGCCGCCTTGGTTGAACGCCGCCTCGATGATCCGGTCTTTGGAGAAGAATCCGGCGAACGGCGGAACACCGATGATGGCGAGGTAGCCGAGGCCGAAGGTGACGTAGGTGATCGGCAGCAGGGTGCGCAGTCCGCCGTAGCGGCGCATGTCGGTTTCGTCGTCCATCGCGTGCATCACCGAACCGGCGCCGAGGAACAGCCCGGCCTTGAAGAACCCGTGGGTGAGCAGATGCATGATGGCGAAGGCGTATCCGGCGGGGCCGAGTCCCGCGGCCAGCACCATGTAGCCGATCTGGCTCATGGTGGAGGCGGCGAGCGCCTTCTTGATGTCGTCCTTCGCGCAGCCGATGATCGCGCCGAACAGCAGGGTGACCGCGCCGACCAGCACCACGCCCAGGCGCGCGTTCGGTGCGAGGTCGAAGATCGCGTTGGAGCGCGCGATCAGGTACACGCCCGCGGTGACCATGGTGGCCGCGTGGATGAGCGCCGACACCGGCGTGGGGCCTTCCATCGCGTCACCGAGCCAGGATTGCAGCGGCACCTGCGCGGACTTGCCGCACGCGGCCAGCAGCAGCAACAGGCCGATCGCGGTGAGCGTGCCCTCGCCCGCGGCGGACGCGGCGCCGAACACGACGTCGAAGTCGATCGACCCGAACGTCGCGAACATGACCATCATCGCGATCGCCAAGCCCATGTCGCCGACCCGGTTGACGACGAACGCCTTCTTGGCCGCCGTTGCCGCCGAAGGCTTTTCGTGCCAGAACCCGATCAGCAGGTAGGAGGCCAAGCCGACGCCCTCCCAGCCGAGGTAGAGCACGAGGTAGTTGTTCGCAAGGACCAGCAGCAGCATGGCCGCGAGGAAGAGGTTCAGGTAGGCGAAGAACCGCCGCCGCGCCGGATCGTGGCTCATGTAGCCGATCGAGTAGATGTGGATCAACGAGCCGACGCCGGTGATCAGCAGTGCGAAACATATCGACAGCTGATCGAGTCGCAGCGAGAAGTCGACCTGGAGACCGGCTACCGGGACCCAGCTGAACAAGTCCTGGCGCACTGCCCGGTCGGCGGTGTCGCGCCCGAGCATGTCGGCGAACGCGAGCGCGGCGACTACGAACGAGGCCAGGGCCAGCGCGGTGCCGAACAGATGGCCCCACTTGTCGGCGTAGCGTCCGGTCAGCAGCAGGACGATCGCGCCCGTCAGGGGGAGGGCGGGCAGCAGCCACAGCGTTGCGGTGTCCACGTCAGAACTTCAGCAGGTTGGCGTCGTCGACCGAGGTCGAGCGGCGGGTGCGGAAGATGGTCATGATGATGGCCAGGCCGACGACCACCTCGGCCGCGGCGACCACCATCGTGAAGAACGCGAACACCTGTCCGTCGAGATCGGCGTGCATCCGGGCGAAGGTGACGAACGCGAGGTTCACCGCGTTGAGCATCAGCTCGATGCACATGAACACGACGATGGCGTTGCGCCGCAGCAGCACTCCGGCCGCGCCGATCGTGAACAGCAGGGCGGACAGGAACAGGTAGTTCTCGGGATTCACCGGTTGCCTTCCTCGTCGCTGGGTGTGTCGGCCGCGTCCGCCGCGGGCGTGGTGCCGACCGAGATGACGGCCGCTTCGGTGAGCGCCCTGGTGCGGCGGTGCCGCAGGATGGTGCTGACCGACAGTTCCTCGAACGACCCGTCGGGCAGCCGCGCTGGGATGTCCACCGCGTTGTGCCTGGCGTAGACGCCGGGGGTGGGCAGTGGTGTGGCGCGGTGGCCCTTCTCGCGGAAGCGGCGGCGCGACAGTTCACGCTGATCGGTGCGGGGGCCGAAGTGCTCGCGGTGCGCGAGCACCATGGCGCCGATGGTGGCGGTGATCAGCAGGGCGCCGGTGAGTTCGAAGGCCCACACGTAGCGCAGGAAGATCAGTTCGGCCAATTCGGCGATCACGTTGCGGCCGGGGAAACCGTTGGCGGGGAAGGTTGTTCCGGATTCGCGTACGCCGTGGGCGATGCCGCCGCTGAGCAGCAGCCCGAAGCCGATGCCGACCGCGGCGGCGGCGAGCCGCTGGCCGCGGATGGTCTCCTTCAGCGATTCGGCGGAGTCGACGCCGACGAGCATCAGCACGAACAGGAACAGCATCATGACCGCGCCGGTGTAGACCACGATCTGCACGATGCCGAGGAACAGTGCGTCCTGGGCGATGTAGAACGCGGCCAGCGCGATCATCGTCGCGGCCAGGCACAGTGCGGAGTGCACGGCCTTGGGGGCGAACACCATGCCGAGCGCGCCGAGCACGGCGATAGGGGCGAGGATCCAGAATTGGACGGTCTCGCCGGTGGATGCGCGGGTCAGTGGCTCCGCGGCCAGGATCAATTCGGTCATCGTGTCACTCCTTCCGCGCCGGCGGTGGCGGGTTTGCGGAGCGCGTCGGTCGCCGTGGCACCGCTGGTGGCAGGCGCGCCGGGCACCCGGCCGAGGTAGTAGTCGGCCTCGTCGGCGCCGGGGTGCATGGCGTGCGGCGGTGCGGTCATTCCGGGCTGCAACGGGGCGAGCAATCGGTCCTTCTCGTAGATCAGGTCGGCCCGGTTGTCATCGGTCATCTCGTAGTCGTTGGTCATCGTCAGCGCCCGGGTGGGGCAGGCTTCGATGCACAGGCCGCAGCCGATGCAGCGCAGGTAGTTGATCTGATAGACCCGGCCGTATCGCTCACCGGGCGAGAACCGTTCGGTCTCGGTGTTGTCGGCGCCCTCGACGTAGATCGCGTCGGCGGGGCAGGCCCATGCGCACAGCTCACACCCGATGCACTTCTCCAAGCCGTCGGGATGCCGGTTGAGCTGGTGCCTGCCGTGGTAGCGCGGCGCGGTCGGCGTCTTCTGCTCGGGATAGAACTCGGTGTTCGGCTTCTTGAACATGGTGCCCGCGGTAACCGCGAACCCGGCCAGTGGATCGAACAGCCCGGCTTTGGTGCGGGTGGCGTCGCGTGTGTGCGCGTCGGCGGGCAGCGGCGGAACCGGGAAGCCGAGGAAGACCGTCGACTCGGGGGAATCCGCGATCACGGGTTGCTCGACCGGTGGCGGCGCCGCCTGCGCCCGGCCTGCCCGCAGGAATTGCAGCACCAGCAGCCCGGTGACCACCAAGCCGCCGATCACCAGGATGGGGGTTTGCACCCGATAGCCCTCTGCCTGCAACACCCGTGCGGTGGCCACCACCATGACCCAAGCCAGCGAGGTCGGGATCAGCAGTTTCCAACCGAGATTCATGAACTGGTCGTAGCGCAGCCGGGGCAGTGTGCCGCGCAGCCAGATGAACACGAACAGGAACGTCCAGACCTTCGCGGTGAACCACAGCACCGGCCACCAACCGGAATTGGCGCCGTCCCACATGTTCAGCGGCCACGGCGCGTGCCAGCCACCCAGGAACAAGGTGGTGGCCAGCGCGGACACCGTCCCCATGTTGACGTACTCGGCCAGCATGAACATGGCGAACTTGAGCGAGGAGTACTCGGTGTGGAAGCCGCCGACCAGCTCGCCCTCGGCCTCCGGCAGGTCGAACGGCGCCCGGTTGGTCTCGCCGACCATCGAGACGCAGTAGATCAGGAACGACGGCAGCAGCAGGAACACATACCAGGTGCCTTCCTGCGCGGATACGATGCCGGAGGTGGACATGGTGCCCGCGAGCAGGAACACCGTCGCGAAGCACAGCGCCATCGCGATCTCGTAGGAGATGACCTGCGCGGTCGAGCGCAACCCACCCAGCAGCGGATAGGTCGAGCCCGACGACCATCCGGCCAGCACGATGCCGTAGACGCCGATGGAGGTGATCGCGAGGATGTACAGCACCGCCACCGGCAGATCGGTGAGCTGCAGCGGCGTGATGACACCGAAGAACGACACTTCGGGCCCGAAGGGGATCACCGCGAACGCCATGAACGCGGGCACCACCGAGATCACGGGCGCCAGGATGTAGATCGGCTTGTCCACGATCGCCGGGACGATGTCCTCCTTGAGGGCCATCTTCACGCCGTCGGCGATGCTCTGCAACGAGCCGAACGGCCCGGTCCGGTTGGGGCCGATCCGCATTTGCATGCGTGCCACGATCTTTCGTTCCGCGAGCACGGCGATCAGCGGAATCAGCATCAGATAGACGAAGACGGCCAGCGCCTTGACGATCACCAGCCACAAAGGGTCGTGCCCGAAGCCGGCGGGCGCGTAGGGATCGGAGGCGGCGTGGGTAACCGTGGAGGCCAAGGCGAGCGCGGCGAGATCACTCATGACGGTGCTCCTTCATCCTCTCGTCGGCGTGCCGCAGATGCACGATCGCGCCGGGCTGCACGGCGAGTTGCTCGGCGATGGAGCAGCCGGGCGAGTGCTGCGGCAGCCAGACCACGCGGTCGGGCAGGTCGCTGATCATCAGGGGGAGGGTGACCGTGCCGCGGCTGGTGGCGACCGTGACCGGGTCGTCGGGTTGTACGCCGATCTCGGCGGCGGTGGCCGCCGACAGGCGCACCACCGGGGGCCGGGCGATGCCGGCCAGATTCGGTTCGCCGTCCTGCATCCGGCCTTCGTCCAGCAGCATGCGCCAGCTGGCGAGCACCGCCGTTCCTGGCTCGAGCCGCGGCAACGGGTTCGGCCCGTGCGCGGGGGCGGTGACGGGTGCGCCGTCCCACGCGCCGAGTTCGGCGAGTTCGGCACGGGCGGATTCGATGTCGGGCAGGCCGAGGCGCACCGACATCTCCTCGGCGATGGCGTGCAGCACGCGCTGGTCCGACAGCGGCGCGGTCTGGCGGCGCACCATGTCGTCTCCGAGCGCGGCGGCGAACGGGCGCGGCCTGCCCTCCCAGGTGCGGAAGGTGCCGGATTTCTCCATGGCCGCGGCCACCGGGAAGACCACGTCGGCGCGTTCGGTGACCGGGCCGCGGCGCAGTTCCAGACTCACCACGAACCTGGCCGCGTCGATCGCGGCCAGCGCTGCGGCCGGGTCGGGCAGGTCGGCGACATCGACCCCGCCGATGACCAGCGCGCCGAGGCCGGAGGCGGCCTCCAGGATCGCCGTGGTGTCGCGGCCCGCGCCGACGGGCAGCTCCGGTACGTTCCAGACAGCCCGGACCTGTTGGCGGGCACGGGGATCGGCGACCGGCCTGCCGCCGGGAAGCAGGCCGGGCATGGCGCCCGCTTCGACCGCGCCACGTTCGCCTGCCCGGCGCGGCACCCAGGCGAGGGCGGCCGCGGTTTCGTCGGCGAGGCGCACCGCGGCCGACAGCGCGCCCGCGACGCCCGCCATCCGCTCGCCGACCATGATCAACGCACCGGGTTCGCGCAGCAGCCGGGCCAGATCGGCCAGCTGGGCGGGATCCGCGCCGGGCGTAGTGATCTCGCCGGTGCGGATGGCGTCGAGCAGATGCGGTTCGGCGCCCGGCACGGCGCGCATCAGCCGTCCGGACATGCGCTCGAGCCCGCGCGAGGAGTACGGCGCGAGCGAGTAGATCGGCAGGCCGCGCTTGCGGGCCGCCTTGCGCAGCCGCAGGTAGACGATCGGCGACTCTTCCTCGGGTTCGAATCCGACGAGCAGGACGACCGGCGCGGCTTCCATGCTGTCGTAGGTGACCGCGCCGTCCCGGCCCGCGACGCGGGCGGCGAGGAAATCGGCCTCCTCGGCGGAATGCGCGCGGGAGCGGAAGTCGATGTCGTTGGTGCCGAGGGCGACTCGCGCGAACTTCGCGTAGGCGTAGGCGTCCTCCTCGGTGACCCGGCCGCCGACCAGCACGCCGGCGTTGCCGAAGGACGCGGCCAGCCCCTCCGCGGCCGCGGCCAGCGCCTGCGACCACGAGGCGGGGGCGAGTTCGCCGTCCCAGCCGCGCACCAGGGGGGTGGTGAGCCGGTCGGGTCCGGTGGCGTAGGCGAAAGCCCACCGGCCCTTGTCGCAGTTCCATTCCTCGTTGACCTGCGGGTCGTCTCCGGCCAGCCGGCGCAACACCTTGCCGCGCCGGTGGTCGGTGCGCTGGGCGCAGCCGGAGGCGCAGTGCTCGCAGACGTTCGGGCTGGACACCAGGTCGAACGGGCGCGCGCGGAATCGGTAGGCGGTGCCGGTGAGCGCGCCGACGGGGCAGATCTGCACGGTGTTGCCGGAGAAATAAGAGTCCAGCGGTTCGGCCTGCGCGGTGCCGACCTGTTGTAGCGCGCCGCGATCCATCAGCTCGATGAACGGGTCGCCCGCGATCTGCTGGGAGAAACGGGTGCAGCGGGCGCAGAGTACGCAGCGTTCCCGGTCCAGCAGCACGGCCGTGGACAGCGGAATCGGTTTGGGGTAGGTGCGTTTGCGGCCGTCGAACCGGCTTTCGGCGCGGCCGGTGGACATCGCCTGGTTCTGCAGCGGGCACTCGCCGCCCTTGTCGCACACCGGACAGTCGAGCGGATGGTTGATCAGCAGCAGCTCCATCACGCCCTCCTGCGCCTTGTCGGCGGCGGGGGAGGTGAGCTGGGTGCGCACCACCATGCCGTCGGCGACGGCCATGGTGCAGGAGGCGACCGGCTTGCGCTGCCCTTCGACTTCGACCAGGCATTGACGGCAGGCGCCGACCGGGTCGAGCAGCGGATGGTCGCAGAAGCGGGGGATCTGGATGCCGATGAGCTCGGCGGCCCGGATCAGCAGTGTGCCGGGGGGCACGCTGACGGGGGTGTCGTCGATGGTCACGGTCACCAGATCGGCGGGCGCGGGCCCGCCGTTGTGGTCGCGCACGGCGGCAGGCCCGTTCGCCGCCCGGCCGCCACCTCTGATCGAATCGCTCCGCGATACCGGTTTCATCGGACCTCTTCTCCTGACTCGGCCCATGCCGTGCTGCGCGCCGGGTCGAACGGGCAGCGGCCGAGCCGCAGGTGTTCGACGTACTCCTCGCGGAAGTACTTCAGCGAGGAGATGATCGGGCTGGCCGCGCCGTCGCCGAGGGCGCAGAACGACTTGCCGTTGATGGTGTCGCTGATATCGAGCAGCTTGTCCAGGTCGGATGCGACGCCGGTGCCCGCCTCGATACGGTGCAGCAGCTGCACCAGCCAGTACGTGCCCTCCCGGCACGGGGTGCACTTGCCGCAGGACTCGTGGGCGTAGAACTCCGTCCAGCGCAGCACGGCGCGCACCACGCAGGTGGTGTCGTCGAAGATCTGCAAGGCTTTGGTGCCGAGCATGGATCCCGCACCCGCGACGCCTTCGTAGTCGAGCGGCACGTCGAGGTGTTCCTCGGTGAACAGCGGCGTGGACGAACCGCCCGGAGTCCAGAACTTCACCCGATGCCCGGCGCGCACGCCACCGGCGTAGCCGAGTAGTTCGCGCAGCGTCACGCCCAGCGGCGCCTCGTACTGCCCGGGCCGG
Organism: Nocardia sp. NPDC004718; assembly: GCF_053601535.1. Lineage (NCBI taxonomy): Bacteria > Bacillati > Actinomycetota > Actinomycetes > Mycobacteriales > Nocardiaceae > Nocardia > Nocardia sp. NPDC004718. The sequence continues at coordinate 109,054 of NZ_JBSGCA010000020.1, read as the reverse complement.
GTGACGTGACCCGAGAGCGAATAGAGCGTGAAGCCGGGCGAGCGCTCGCTGCCCATGGAGCGGAACCACGCGATGCCGTTGCGGATGATGGGCGGCACGCTGGCGATGGACTCGACGTTGTTCACCACGGTCGGGCAGGCGTACAGACCCGCGACGGCGGGGAACGGCGGGCGCAGGCGAGGCTGGCCGCGGCGGCCTTCCAGCGAGTCCAGCAGTGCGGTCTCCTCACCGCAGATGTAGGCGCCCGCGCCCGCGTGCACGATCAGCTCGAGGTCGTAGCCGGAGCCGAGGATGTCGTGACCGAGGAAGCCCGCCTCGTAGGCTTGGGCCACCGCGGCCTGCAGCCGCCGCAGCACTGGAACCACCTCGCCGCGCACGTAGATGAACGCGTGCGCCGCGCGGATGGCGTAGGCGGCGATGACGACGCCTTCGATCAGCGCGTGCGGGGCGGCCAGCATGAGCGGAATGTCTTTGCAGGTGCCGGGTTCCGATTCGTCGGCGTTCACCACCAAGTAGTGCGGTTTGGTGACGCCGTCGGGACCGGGCCCCTGCGGGATGAAACTCCATTTCATGCCGGTGGGGAAGCCCGCGCCGCCGCGCCCGCGCAGGCCCGCGTCCTTGACGGTCTGGATGATCTGATCCGGGTCCATCCGCAGGGCGGTGCGCAGCGCCTGGTAGCCGTCGTGGCGCAGGTAGGTGTCCATCGTCCAGGACTGCGGATCGTCCCAGTAGGTGCTGAGCACCGGGGTGAGCGTCATCGCCTGCCCTCCGCGTCCTCTTCCGGCGCGGGGGCGCGCATGCCCTGTTCGCGGGCCACTCGCAGACCCGCGAGTGTCGCGTCACCGGCCGCGCCGTCGAGCACGCCGGGGCGCTCGTCGGGGAAACCGGCGAGGATGCGGGCGGTCTGCTTGAACGTGCACAGCGGCGCGCCCCTGGTCGGGGTGACCTGCTGTCCGGCTCGCAGCGCGTCCACCAGCGCCCGTGCGGACTCGGGGGTCTGGTTGTCGAAGAACTCCCAGTTGACCATGACGACCGGCGCGAAGTCGCAGGCCGCGTTGCACTCGACGTGCTCCAGCGTGATCGATCCGTCCGCGGTGGTCTCGCCGTGCCCGATGCCGAGGTGGCGCTCGAGTGCGGCGAGGATGGCGTCGCCGCCCATGACCGCGCAGAGCGTATTGGTGCAGACGCCGACGTGGTAGTCGCCGGTCGGTGTGCGCCGGAACATCGAGTAGAAGGTGGCGACCGCGGTGACTTCGGCGCCGGTCAAGCCCAATTGCTCGGCGCAGAACTCGATTCCGGTGCCGGTGACGCAACCCTCCTCGGACTGCACCAGGTGCAGCAGGGGCAGTAGCGCCGAGCGCGGATGCGGATAGCGCGCGATGATCTCCTTGGCGTCGGTTTGGAGCCGTTCGCGCACGAAGGGCTGGTACGGCTCGGGCCGGGCGCTGAGCTTCAGCAGGACCCGCGTCCCACCGGTCCCGTAGCCGCCGTTCGGGGTATCGCCGTCTGTTGCCGGGTTCATCGGTCCACTCCGCCCATGACGGGGTCGATGCTGGCGACCGAGGCGATGACGTCGGCGACCATGCCGCCCTCGCACATCGCCGCGACCGCTTGCAGATTGGTGAACGAGGGGTCGCGATAGTGCACGCGGTAGGGCCGGGTGCCGCCGTCGCTGACCATGTGCACGCCCAGCTCGCCGCGCGGTGACTCGACGGCCGCGTACACCTGGCCGGCCGGAACGCGGATGCCTTCGGTGACCAGCTTGAAATGGTGGATCAGGCCCTCCATGGACGTGCCCATGATCTTGCCGATGTGCTCGGGGGAGTTGCCGAGTCCGTCGGCGCCGAGTTGCAGGTCGGCGGGCCAGGCGATCTTCTTGTCGTCGATCATGACCGGGCCGGGCCGCAACCGGTCCAGGCACTGCTCGACGATCTTCAACGATTCCTTCATCTCTTCCACCCGGATGACGTAGCGGCCGTAGCAGTCGCATCCGGTGGTGATGGGAACGTCGAATTCGTAATTCTCGTAGCCGCAGTAGGGCTGGGCTTTGCGCAGGTCGTGCGGCAGGCCGGTGGCGCGGAGCACCGGGCCGGTGATGCCGAGGGCCATGCAGCCCTGCAGGTCGAGATAGCCGATGTTCTGGGTGCGGGCCTTCCAGATCGGGTTGGCGGTGAGCAGGCGCTCCATATCGCGCAGCCGTTCGGGCAGCAGCGCGAGCAGTTCGCGCACCTTGGTGACGCCGTTGTCGGGGAGGTCCTGAGCCAGGCCGCCGGGGCGGATGAACGCGTGATTCATCCGCAGGCCGGTGATCGTCTCGAACACGTCGAGGATCAGCTCGCGTTCGCGGAAGCCGAACAGCATCGGCGTCAACGCCCCGAGCTCCATGCCGCCGGTGGCCAGGGCGACCAGGTGTGAGGAGATGCGGTTGAGCTCCATCAGCAGCACGCGGACGATCGTGGCGCGCTCGGGGATCTGCTCGGTGATGTCGAGCAGTTTCTCCACGCCCAGGCAGTACGCCGTCTCGTTGAAGAACGGCGACAGGTAGTCCATCCGGGTGACGAACGTGACGCCCTGGGTCCAGTTGCGGAATTCGAGGTTCTTCTCGATCCCGGTGTGCAGGTAGCCGATTCCGCAGCGGGCTTCGGTAACCGTCTCGCCTTCGATCTCGAGGATCAGGCGCAGCACACCATGGGTGGACGGATGCTGCGGACCCATGTTGACGACGATGCGTTCTTCGCCCGCGCCGGACAGCGTCTCGGCCACCTGGTCCCAGTCCTGGCCTGCGACGGTGACCGTGGCGGGCTCGGGCGCGGTGACCTCGGGTTCGGTGTCGGTGTCGCTCATCAGCTGTATGCCCTCCGCTCGTCGGGCGGCGGGATGCGCGCGCCCTTGTATTCGACCGGGATCCCGCCGAGCGGGTAGTCCTTGCGCTGGGGGTGACCGCGCCAGTCGTCCGGCATGGTGATCCGGGTCAGCGAGGGGTGCCCGTCGAACCGGATGCCGAAGAAGTCGTAGGTCTCGCGCTCATGCCAGTCGGTGGTCGGATACACCTCGTAGAGCGAGGGGATGTGCGGGTCCGCGTCCGGTGCGGAGACCTCCACCCGTAGACGGCGGTTGTGCGTGATCGACATGAGGTGGTAGACGGCGTGCAGTTCACGGCCGGAGTCCTCCGGGTAGTGCACGCCGTCGACGCCGAGACAGAGCTCGAATCGCAGTGCGGGATCGTCGCGCAACGCGCCGGCCACCGTGGGCAGATGCTCCCGGCGCACGTGCACAGTGAGTTCGCCACGGAAGACGATCACCTTCTCGAGCGCCGCGTCCGAGCGGACGCCGGTGGCGGCGAGCGCGGCGTGGAGCGCGGCGACCAACTCGTCGAAGTACCCGCCGTAGGGGGCGGACGTGCCGCCGGGCAGGGTGACGGGGCGGACCAGGCGGCCGTAGCCGGAAGTGTCGCCGGTGCCGGTGACGCCGAACATGCCGCGGCGCACGCCGATCACGTCGGCCTCCGCCGGCCTGGAATCCTCTTCCGGCAGTGTGCCTTCGGGGCCCGCGGTGGCGGCGGCATCGATCGCGTCGTGCGCGGGCGGGGTTTCGGTGTCGTCAGGGGTGTCGAAGGTCATCGCAGCAGACCCTCCATCCGGATGGTCGGCGTCGAGGCGAGCGCGGCCTGTTCGGCGGCGCGAATGGCCTCCTCGCGGTTGACGCCGAGCGGCATCTGTTGAATCTTGGCGTGCAGTGCCAGGATCGCGTTCAGCAGCATCTCCGGCCGGGGCGGGCAGCCGGGCAGGTAGATGTCCACCGGCACGACGTGATCGACGCCCTGCACGATGGCGTAGTTGTTGAACATTCCGCCGGAGGAGGCGCAGACGCCCATCGCCAGCACCCATTTGGGTTCGGTCATCTGGTCGTAGACCTGGCGCAGCACCGGAGCCATCTTCTGACTCACCCGGCCCGCGACGATCATCAGATCAGCCTGCCGCGGCGAGGCGCGGAAGGCCTCCATACCGAAGCGGGCGATGTCGAAACGGCCCCCGCCGGTGGCCATCATCTCGATGGCGCAGCAGGCGAGCCCGAAGGTGGCCGGCCACAGGGAGCCCTTGCGCAGGTATCCGGCGAAATCCTCGACCGTGCTCAGCAGGAAGCCGCTGGGCAGTTTTTCCTCGAGACCCATGTTCTACTGACTCGCTTCCACTCGTCGGCTACGAATTCGGCTGCGCGGTGGTCAGTCCCAGCTGAGCCCACCCCGTCGCCATTCGTAGGCGTAGGCCACCGAGACGTTGACGATGAACAACGCCATCGCGGCCAGACCGAAGAGACCGAGCGCATCGAAGTGGACTGCCCACGGGTAGAGGAACACGATCTCGATGTCGAAGATGATGAACAACATGGCGGTGAGGTAGTACTTCACCGGAAAGCGTTGTCCGGTAACGTTTCCCGGTCCGCCTGCCACGGCATGCGGTGTGGGTTCGATACCGCATTCGTAGGGTTCCAGCTTTGCCCGGTTTCGTCGTTTCGGGCCGACCAGGGCGGACAGGACGATGGAGAACAGCGCGAACGCCGCCGCGATCGCGCCGAGTACAAGCGTCGGCACCTCGATGTTCACGACTACACTTCCCCTCCTTGCGAGCGGCAGCTGACAACAGCGTCCGAGGCGGGCTGACGTCGTTGTCCGCCTCGGCCAGACTCGCCCCTCGGCTCCACCCGGGGACGGTAATGACCGGATCCGTCTCCGTGTGAGGTAGAGCACAGCCTACAACTGAACCGGCGGCCCACACCGCGTTTGGCGACGGCGTTTGATCGAATTCAGTACAAGCATTTATGACCGAAACGGTGGTAATCCGCGCAAGGGGTCCGCGCCGTTGGGTGAACGGTCAGTTGGAACCGTTGAGATGTCGGGTACCGCGACGTCAAATGTGGTCCCGAGCGGGTTCGCAGTCGGAAAGGCGACAAACGGTCCTGCGAACAACGGCACCGGCAGGTGGTGCGCCCTGGGGTCGCTTACCGGCAGTCTGAGCGCGGTGGCGCACCCGGGTGAATTAATTCAAGATCGCTATGAATCGCTGGCGGGATCAGGCCGCAGAGCGGCTGCGCAGCAGAGCCACGACGGCCTCGGTGAGCCGGAGCGGATCAATGGGATGCGCCACCGCCGCCTCCGCGCGCGACCAGCTGGCAAGCCATGCGTCGTCCGCCCTGCCGGTGAGCACCAGCAGCGGCGGGCACGGATCGACTTCGTCCTTCAACTGCTTCGCGATGCCGAGCCCGCCGACGGGGGCGGCCTCGCCGTCGAGCACGGCCAAGTCGATGCCACCGGCGTCCAGCTGCGCGATCACCACGGGAGCGGTGGCGACCTCCAGGTACTCGAATTCCGGTAGCTCCGTGCTCGGACGCTTGCCCAAGGCCTGGATCACCTGGCGCCTGGTGTCGGCGTCGTTGCTGTACACGAGGACCCGCAGTGGGGTGGAACGAGGGGAATCGGCCACGAACGGCATGGTACGTCCGCGAGGGCGTACCGCGTGGCAGGTTCGGCGCAGATGGTTCGCGCGCGTCGTGCGCGGCGCGTCACCAGTGCGGTCGTCCGGCGAAAGCCGATGGCAAGCAGTTGATAAGAAACTGCCGGTAAAGTCCGGCCAATGCGGGGAGATATCACGCAGGCCCTCGTCGACACCGACGTATGGACCGATGAAATGCTCGGCAGCGCCGGGATTCCGGTGTTCGACGTACCGTTCGTGACCATCGGCAGCGGGATCGGATCGTTCGTCACCTACGACACGCTCCGGATCTTCGGCGTGCCCGCCGAAGCGATGGCGGTGCTCGGTCCGCAGGAGCACCCGTGGACCTCCTACGAGTACCTCACCAGGGTGTCGCAGATCCCCCGTGGCGAACGCCTGCGCAGCGACTCGGCCTCCACGCCGGACAACATCTGGGGCTTTCCGTCCTACGCGGTCCGGGAGGCGATCGCGGACAAGTCGATCAAGCCGCTGTGGAACGTCTTCGTCGAGCCGATCTTCGCCAACTACTACACCCCGCGTGCGGGCCAGGCGTTCGCCTCCATGGAGCGGGAATTCCACCGCATCGGCTATGCCCGCTCGTTGCACCGCGGGCACGTGCGCATGGTCCGCAAGCGCAACGGCGGCGGATACTTCACCATCCTCACCCCGCCCGCGGGTTCGACACCGACCAAGCGGGTCGCTTTCCGCAGCACGTATGTCCATGTCGCCGTAGGCTATCCGGGACTGAAGCTGCTGCCGGATCTGCAGGAGTATCGCGAGACCCATCGTGACCCCACCCGTGTGGTCAATGCCTACGAGCCACACGAGCACGTCTACCAGGCGCTCCAGCGGCGGCCCGGCACGGTGCTGATCCGTGGCAGCGGGATCGTGGCCAGCCGCGTCCTGCAACGGCTCATCGACGATCGGGACAAGTACCGGCTCGACACCCGGATCCTGCACCTGTTCCGCACGTATATCGCCGGCTCGCACGGCAAGAACATCTTCAGCAGGCGCAAGGGCGGCGACGGATGGGCCTACCAGGGTTTCAACTATCCGAAGTCGGTGTGGGGCGGTCAGCTCAAGCAGAAGGTGCGACGACTGCAAGGCGAGGAACGGGCGCGCGCGTACAAGGAGATCTCCGGCACCAACACCCCCATCCGTGACAACTGGCAGGAACAGTTGCGCCGTGGCCGCAGGGAGGGGTGGTACCAGGTGATGGCCGGCACGATGCGCGCTCCGCGTCCTGCCGCGGGACGGCAAGGCGTGGTCGCCACGATTCTTCCGGATTCCGGCGCACCCTTGCCTTTTCCTCCGCCGACGCAACCGTTCGACACGACCGTCGACTACATCATCGACTGCACGGGGTTGGAAGCCGACGTCCGGGAGCACCGACTGTTGGCAGACCTGCTCGACCACACCGGCGCGGGCCGTAATCCGCTCGGTCGGCTGGACGTGGACACGACCTTCGAGCTGATCGGCACCCGCAGCGGCACGGGACGGATATACGCCTCCGGCAGCGCGACGCTCGGCGGGCCGTTCGCCGGGGTGGACACCTTCCTCGGCTTGCAGATCGCCGCGCAGGAGATCGCCGACGACCTGGCCGCGGTCGGGTTCTGCCGCAGGATGGGGCCGCTGCGCTCGACGCGCCAATGGTGGCTGTGGGTTACGAACGAGAAGATCTGAGCGATGCTTCCTACCTTGAACGGGCGAATCCAGACCCGTCTGCTCGCACTGAGCGTGATCGGCTTCGCTGTCGCGCTGCTCATCACCCCGCTCCTGCCGACCGGCGCGTTGAGCACCGGTCAGGCGTACCGGGTGACGTTGTCGGTGCTGCTGGCGACCGTTCTGGTCGGTGTGCTCTGGGAACTGCTCTACCACCTGCTCCAACAGTTCCGCTGGGAGAAGGACTGGCCGACCCTGTTCGGTCTGGTCACCATCCTCAACGAGGGGGCGCTGATCTGGGTGCTCGTGCGCTACACCACGGTGGTGCTGCCCGAGCATCTGCGTCCGTCGCTCGCTGCCTTCCTCATCCAGTTCGTCGTCACATGGATCGCCTTCTGGCTCATCGTGAACGGGCCGATGCGGGTGGTCTTCCATCGGTGGCGCTTCCAAGGCGGTCGGTTCCTGTGAGCGCGCAGATCGAGGTGTTGCCCGGCGCCCACCTGGTGGCGAGCGCGAATGGCGCAGTCGTGGTCGTCGCGCACCGGGCCGACGGGCTCCTCACGGCGGACACAGTCGCTGCCCGCACGATGACGGCGCTGCTGGACATCGTGCGCGAAGCCGTCGCGCGCGACCGGCGCCGCAGCGGTCGCGCGGTGGCGCGACTGGCCACGACCTGGCTGATGGGCCTGTCCAACGGCGAGGAAGACGAAGTCGAATTCGGGGTGATCACGCCGGTGGACCAAGGTCTCGCGGTGTTCCTGCACGGTGGGGTCACCGCGGTGCTCGCCGGCCCGGGCCACACGGAGGTGCTGCGCGGCCGGGACGCCGGATTCACTGTCGACCGCATGGTGACGCCCGCACCCGGCAGCGGCGCCGGGTTGTTCGTGGACGAGGCGGGCTGGAACGCGGAATCGCTACCGGGGCGGGGAATTCTGTCGCTGGATGCGGGCACCGCGCCGGGGTCCGGCGCGGTGCTGTGGTCGGGCGCGATCGGTGATGAGCCGGACAACCACGGTGACGCCGAGTCCCCGCGGCGACCGCACGCCGGATCCGCACCGCCATCTCCCGTCGAGCCCCGGCCGGAGCCGCCGCACGTCGCGCCACGACCGGCGGCCGAACCGCATCGCGTCGAGGATCGGCCGCCGATGCCGGATCAGATGCCGCAACCGAGTCGCACCGCCGGACCGCAGGCGATGCCGCAACCACACCGCCCGGGTGGGCAGGCGGGTTCCGAGGCGTCCGAAGCGCAACCACGGCGGGCGCCGAGCCTGCGGAAGGGCGAGGACTCCGGCGATGCCGCGACGGAAGTCGATCTCCGAGCGGCGGCGCGGCGGGCCACGCCACGCGAAGGCGTGACGCCGCCGGCGGCGCAGCCCCTACCACCGGCGCCGGACCAGAGCCCGGCGCGTCCCGCGCACCGCACCGATCGGGATCACGCGATCGCCAACGACGCGAATCTCGCCGAGACGATGGTTCCCTCGGCCGGAGTCGTCGCCGACGCGCTCGGGTCGACCGGCTCGAACGCGCTGGGACATCGCGTGATCGTGCCGGGTTTCCAATGCGCCCGGCATCATCACAACGATCCTCGGGTGTCGTTCTGCGCGGTCTGCGGGATCCGGATGGATCAGCTCACCTGCGTGCTCAGCGAGGGGGTGCGCCCACCGCTCGGTGTGCTGCTACTGGACGACGGCACGTCGTTCGTCCTGGACAGCGACTGCGTTCTCGGCCGCGAACCGGAGCATTCGGACGCGGTCGCGCGTGGTGCGCGCCCGGTGCGGCTGGAGGACAGCTCGGGCGGAATGTCGCGGGCGCACGCGGAGATCCGCCTCGTCGACTGGGATGTCACGGTCGTGGACGGCGGTTCCACCAACGGCACCCACATCCGTCATCCCGGACGCCAGGACTGGGTCCGAGCGGTCCCCGGCCAGCCGATCGCCCTCACACCCGGAGCCCAGATCCAACTGGGCGGCCGGGTGCTCACCTTCGACTCCCAGCACGGCCAGCTGTAGCCGCGGGCGGCGTCGCTCAGGTGTGGCGGAAACGGATGATGCCCGACCAGGGGGTGCGCATGGGTTTGCGGGGATCGGGCTGGGGGAGATAGGTGAAGGGACGTAGGTACCAAGGCGCGCGGTGGAATTTGCGGGCGTGCAGCAGCAGGCTTTCCAGTTCGATCGGCTGCCAGCCGAGGTCTTCGAAGAAGCGGACGCCGTTGGCGGGTTCGAACTGCATCGGCGCGTTGGCGAAGGTGTCGCCGGAGCGCATCTTGCGCATGCCCAGACTCAGGTCCAGCAGCCACCAGGCGATTTCGGGGCGGGTCAGTGCGGTCGCGAGGTCGGTGACCGTCGGCGGGTCGAGGTACATCAGCAGACCCTCGGTGAGTACCAGTGCCTTGGACGCGCCGGTGGCGTTCGGGCCGATCGCGCCGAGCGCCTCGTCGAGGAACTTCGCCCGCGCCTCGGGGTCGGCGAGGTCGACCGCGCGGCGGATGAGCACGCAGTGCGGCGTCTCGCCGGCGAGGGCGCTGTCCTTCTCGGCGACGATCTCGGGCAGGTCGGCTTCGATCCAGAGCAACTCGTCGGGCAGGTCGAGCCGATAGGGGCGGGTGTCCAGACCGGCGGCGAGGTTGAGGACGCGGTCGCAGCCCTCGCCGATCGCTGTTGCTATGAGGTCATCGATCAGCTTGGTCCGCGTGACGATCGGCCACCCGTCGCGCATCACCGTAGGCGCGTTGTCGGCGATGGCGTGGCCGCGTTCGCCGGCCAGCCGGTCGGCGAGCGGATCGCGGAACAACGCGTCCGGGCGCGTCGTCTCGCGTGCGCGGTAGGCCGCGACCCAGCGCGCGGTGTCCGAGACGTTGGACGGAACATCCCCTCGGGTCATGCGAGTGAGTCTGTCATATCCGTCCAGTCGGTTTCCGCGGCGGCTGTGGCGCCGGTCCGCGCAGGTCGCGGGCCTCAATGCGGGTGGAAGGCGTCGGAGCCGACCTCCGCGGGGTCGAGCAGATGGGCGAGGAACAGGCGGGTGGTCGGGGTCGGTGTGCGGGTGGTGATGGCATGCCAGGGACGATCCAGCGGGGTGCCCTCGACCGGGAGGACGCGCAGCGCGCCGTTCTCCAGGTCCTGGGAGATGGCATCGCTGTGGATCAGCGTCACCCCCAGTGCTTCTCGCGCGGCGGCGAGAACGGCGCCGTGGGAGCCGAGAGTGAGCACGGGCGGTTCGATCCGGAGTTGGTCGAGCAAGGCGAGGGTGGCCTCGCGGGTGCCGGAGCCGCGCCCGCGCAGCAGCCAGGTGGTGCGCAGCGGATCGAGTTCCGGCAGGCCGACCACGACCAGGCGGCTGGGCCGCCGGGCGCGCACCACCAGCCCGGTGTCGCGTGGCGGTCGGCCTGCGATGACGAGATCGGTTTCGTGGTGCTGCAATTCGAGGAACAGCGCGTCGCGCGGATGCACCGACAGGCTCAGTTCGATGTCGGGGAACCGGCGGCGGAACGACGCGAGCGGCCGCAGCAGGACGTACTCGCCCGCGGTGGCGACCACGCCGATCCGCAGTCGCCCGGTCTCGGCGCGGCGCACGGCCGCCTGCGCCTCCTTCATCAACCCGAGGATGCCGCGGCAGTACTCGGCGTAGACGCGCCCGGCCTCGGTGAGCGCGATGCCGCGCCCGGACTTCGCGATGAGCTTTGCCCCCAGCTGTTTCTCGATGTGCGCGACGGCCGCGGAGACGGCGGCCTCGGTGATGTGCAACTGCGCCGCGGCGCGGCGGATGCTGCCGTGGCGGGCGACGGCCAGGAAGGTTTCCATCCGAGCCGCGCTCACCATACCCACCGGAGAACGGTAACAAACTCAACGAATATGTTGAGTATCGCGAGAAACAATCAAATTGTTTGTCGGTATCCGGCCCGTCATCCTGGAAATCCCAAGGCACGCCCGTTCGCCCGGGTGCGGGTGTCCCGCAGTGGCACAGCAGGAGGAACGATGGCCGAAGAAACCGAACGCGACCGCTGGGATCCGGGTGTCCAATCCTATGCGTCGATGGGGTATTACGCGCCCGACTACCAGCCGTCGGATACCGACGTGCTCGCCGTGTTCCGGGTGACTCCGCAGCGCGGTGTCGATCCGATCGAGGCGGCCGCCGCGGTGGCGGGTGAATCCTCCACGGCGACCTGGACGGTGGTGTGGACCGACCGGCTCACCGCCCACTCGCGCTACCAGGCGAAGTGTTACCGCATAGACGAGGTCCCCGGGCGGCCGGGGGAGTACTTCGCCTATATCGCGTACGATCTCGACTTGTTCGAGGAGGGATCGATCACCAACCTGACCTCCTCGATCATCGGCAACGTGTTCGGGTTCAAGCCGCTGCTGGCGCTGCGGCTGGAGGACATGCGCATTCCGGTGGCGTACGTGAAGACGTTCCAAGGGCCGCCGCACGGCACGGTGATGGAACGCGAATATCTCAACAAATACGGCAGGCCGCTGCTCGGCGCGACGGTGAAACCGAAACTCGGGCTATCCGCCCGCAATTATGGACGCGTCATCTACGAGGCATGCAAAGGCGGCCTGGATTTCACCAAGGACGACGAGAACATCAACTCGCAGCCGTTCATGCGCTGGCGCGACCGGTACCTGTTCGCGATGGAAGGCGTCAACCGCGCGATGGCGGAGACCGGCGAAATCAAAGGCCATTACCTGAATGTGACCGCGGCGTCAATGGAGCAGATGTACGAGCGCGCGGAGTTCGCCAAGGAACTCGGCAGCGTCGTCATCATGATGGACCTCACCGTCGGCTTCACCGCGATGCAGTCGATGTCGCATTGGGCGCGCCGCAACGGGGTGCTGCTGCATCTGCATCGCGCGGGGCATTCCACCTACACCCGGCAGAAGACGCACGGCGTCAGCTTCCGGGTGCTGGCCAAGTGGTGCAGGCTGATCGGCGTCGACCATCTGCACGCGGGCACCGTGGTCGGGAAACTGGAGGGCGACCCGGCGACGACCAAGGGGTTCTACGACACGTTGCGGGAGAACCACATCCGGACCGAGCCGGCCAACGGGATCTTCTTCGACCAGTACTGGGCGAGCCTGCCCGGTGTGATGCCGGTGGCTTCCGGCGGCATCCATGCCGGGCAGATGCATCAGCTGCTCGACCTGTTCGGTGACGACGTGGTGCTGCAGTTCGGCGGCGGCACGATCGGGCATCCGCTCGGCATCGCCGCGGGCGCGGAGGCGAACCGGGTCGCGCTGGAGGCGGTCGTGCAGGCCCGCAACGAAGGCCGCGACCTGTTGAAGGAAGGCCCCGATGTGCTCAGGAAGGCGGCCGAGATCTGCCGTCCGCTCGATGTCGCGCTGGCGACCTGGGGCGATGTCACCTTCGACTACACCTCCACCGACGCGCCGGACGCTGTGCCGACGGCCAGCCGCTGACCATCCAGGAAGGACGAGCCGATGTATCTGAGGCACGGAACATTCTGCTACCTGCCGCCGCTGACCGACGAACAGATCGCCGCCCAAGTGCGCTACGCGTTGCTCAACAGCTGGCCGGTGTCCATCGAGTACACCGACGATCCGCACCCACGTAATGCCTATTGGGAGATGTGGGGGCTGCCGCTGTTCGACTTGGACGAGCCCGACGGCGTGCTGGCCGAGATCGACGCGTGCCGGGCGACTTTCCCCCGGCACTACGTGCGGGTGCTCGCCTACGACGCCCGCTACACCAGGCAGACGACGGCGTTGAGTTTCCTGGTGCAACGACCGCCCGACGAGCCGGGTTTCGTGCTCACCCGCACCGAGGGCCCCGACCGGATGCAGACATACGGCCTGCATTCGTATGCCACGACCGTCCGGCCGGGAGAGCGGTATGGCGGCTGAGCGCAACGGCTCCGGATTCCGTTTGCACCGGCCGGGGACCGATGTCCCCGGCGCGGTGCGGACGGCGTCCGCCGATCCGGAAGAGCCGGAAATCCTGGCCGAGGACGCGGTGCTGGACTTGTCGAGCGACATCGCGGGTCACGACGTCGAGGAAACGTTGCGCAGGCTGGACGCGGAGTTGATCGGGCTGGCTCCGGTGAAGCGGCGGGTCCGCGAGATCGCGGCGCTGCTGTTGATCGACCGTGCCCGCCAGCGTTTCGGGCTGACCTCCTCGCGGCCGACCATGCACATGAGCTTCACCGGCGGTCCCGGCACGGGCAAGACCACGGTGGCATTGCGGATGGCGCAGATGCTGCACGCACTGGGCTACATCCGCAAACCCAAGGTGCACACGGTCACCCGCGACGATCTCGTGGGTCAGTTCATCGGGCACACCGCACCGAAAACCAAAGAGGCGCTGGCCAAGGCGGCGGGCGGGGTGCTGTTCATCGACGAGGCCTACTACCTGTTCCGGCCGGAGAACGAACGCGACTACGGGCAGGAGGTGATCGAGATCCTGTTGCAGGAGATGGAGAACGAACGCGCCAGTCTGGTGGTGATCTTCGCGGGCTACCCCGACCGGATGGACCGCTTCTTCTCCGCCAATCCGGGCCTGTCCTCGCGGGTGGCCCATCACCTGGAGTTCGCCGACTACACGCACGCGGAGCTGCTGGGAATCGCCGAGCTCATGGTGGCGGCGGAGAACTTCCACTTCGACGAGGCGGCGCGGACCGCTTTCGGGGAGTACCTGGAGCACCGGATGGCCCGCCCGCGCTTCTCCAACGCGCGCAGCGTCCGCAACGCGCTCGACCGTTGCCGATTGCGGCAGGCCAAGCGTCTCGTGGAACTGCGCAGACCGCTGACCAAGACCGATTTGATCACGCTGACCGACCGGGATGTCTACGGCAGCAGCGTGTTCACCGACCCCGAGCCCGCCGGCGAGCCGACCGTGTGACCCCGGTGACGAGATCGAGGCGTTATGCCAGAAGGACTGAAGACCCTCACCCGCTACACCATCGAACAGGAGCATCGGCATCCCGGATCGTCCGGTGAGTTCTCCGCCCTGGTGAACGTGATCGCGACCGCGACGAAGATCGTCGCCAATCAGGTCACCAGGGGCGCGATCGTCGGCTCGATCGGTGCGTCCGAGCCGGACAATCTGCCGCCGACGGTGCATCGCAAACTGGACGCGATCACCAACGACATCATGGTCGCCGAAACCCAATGGACCGGGCACCTTTCGGCGTTGCTGTCCGAACAGATCAGCGAGATCCATCCGGTGCCCGCCACCCATCGGCGCGGGAAGTACCTGCTGGCCTTCGATTCCCTGGACGGTTCGTCGAACATCGACGTCAACCTGCCGGTGGGCACCATCTTCAGCGTGCTGCGCGCGCCCGCGCACGGCCCGGGCCCTGCGGCGGCCGACTTCCTGCAGCCCGGCGTCGAGCAGGTGTGCGCGGGGTTCACCCTGTACGGGCCCGCGACCATGCTGGTGCTGACGACCGGCAGCGGGGTCGACGGGTTCACCCTGGACCGGGAGATCGGCGCGTTCGTGCTGACCCATCCGCGGATGCGCATCCCCGACGACACCTCCGGATTCGCGATCAACGCGGCCAATGAGCGGTTCTGGGAACGACCGGTGCGCCGCTACGTGCACGAGTGCCTCGACGGCGTCGACGGTCCCCGCGAGCGCGATTTCAATATGCGCTGGGTGGCCTCCCTGGTCGCCGACACCTTTCACATCCTGACCCGGGGCGGGGTGTACCTGTACCCCCGCGACACCCGCCCGCCCACGCGTCCGGGAAGGGTGGCGTTGCTCTACGGCGCCAATCCGATCGCGTTCATCGTCGAACAGGCCGGGGGCTCCGCGACCACCGGCAGCGAGCGAGTGCTGGAAGTGACGCCCGGCGACGTCCATCAGCGGGTGCCGCTGATCTTCGGCTCCCGCAACGAAGTCGAGCGCATCGAGCGGTATCACCGCGAACCGGACGAGGGCCCCAGCTTCGACAGCTCGCTGTTCGGCAGGCGGTCGCTGTTTCGTCCGGCCCAGCGCTGAAGAGGAGAACCATGTCGGTCAAGCACCCGGTCGTCGCCATCACCGGGTCCTCCGGGGCGGGGACCTCCAGCGTGACGCGGACCTTCCAGGAGATCTTCCGCCGCGAAGAGATCAACGCGGTCATCGTCGAGGGCGACGCGTTCCACCGTTACGACCGCAACGAGATGAAACTGGCCATGGCCGAGGCGGAGCAGAGCCGCAATCTGCGGTTCTCGCATTTCGGGGAGGAGGCCAACCTGCTGAAGGAACTGGAGACGCTGTTTCGCGATTACGGCGAGACCGGGGTCGGGACGGTGCGCCGGTACCTGCACGACGAGGCCGAGGCGAAGCCCTACGGCCAGCCGCCGGGCACCTTCACGCCGTGGGAGGAGTTGACGCCGGGCAGCGACCTGCTGTTCTACGAGGGCCTGCACGGCGCGGCGGTCACCTCGACCGTGGATGTGGCGCGATACACCGATCTGCTGGTCGGCGTCGTGCCGATCATCAATCTGGAGTGGATTCAGAAGGTGATCCGGGACAAGACCGAGCGCGGGTACTCCAGCGAGGCGGTGATCGATACGATCCTGCGGCGGATGCCTGACTACGTCACCTACATCTGCCCGCAGTTCTCCCGCACCTACGTCAACTTCCAACGGGTGCCGACCGTGGACACGTCCAATCCGTTCATCGCGCGCACCATTCCGACGGCGGACGAGAGTTTCGTGGTGATCCGGTTCGCCGACCCGAAGGTGATCGACTTCCCCTATTTGCTGTCGATGCTGCACGACTCGTTCATGTCGCGGACGAATTGCATCGTAGTGCCCGGCGGGAAGATGGAGCTGGCCATGCAGCTGATCTTCACGCCGCTGATTCTGCGGTTGATGGACAAGCGGCCGAAACGCTCGTACTGAGGCGTGGCTAGTCCGGGAGAAGAGGAACCGAGAGGCCCTCGCCGCGGTTGAGGAGGGCGGCGCGGGTGACGGCGGCGGAGCCGAAGCGCTTGCGCAAGTCGTCGAGGGTGGCGTCGAGGCTGTTGGTGGCTCGGGCTTCGAAGGGCAGGGTGAGCTGGACGGAGTCGGCGTCGTCGAGGTTGGTCAGCGCGAGACCGATCAGGGTGAGGCCGCGTTCCTGGATGAGCGGCATCGCCCCGGCGAGCAGGGTGCGGGCCGCGCTCAGGATCGTCTCGGTGTGGTCGGTGGCCCCGGCGAGAGTATGCGAGCGGGTGGCCCGGGTGAAATCGTCGAAACGCAGGCGCAGCACCACGGTTCGGCACACCCGGTCGGCGGTGCGTAGGCGACGGCCGAGCCGATCGGTGAGCCCGTGCAGATAGGCCTCGATCTCGTCCGGCGGCCGGCGCTTGCTGCCGAGGGCACGCTGGGCGCCGATCGAGCGCCGCCGCCGGCCGGTCTCGACCCGGCGCGGGTCACGCGCCCAGGACAAGGCGTAGAGATGGCGTGCCGCGGCGGGACCGAGGATCGCCCGCAGCGGGCGCTCGCCCAGCTCGGCCAGTTGGCCCACCCGCGTGATGCCGTGCTCGTGCAACGTGCGCGCGGTGACATCGCCCACGCCCCAGAGCCTTTCGACCGGCAGCGGATGCAGGAAGTCCAGTTCGCCGTCCGGCGACACCAGCCGTAATCCGTCGGGTTTGGCGACGGCGCTGGCCACCTTGGCGAGGAACTTGGTGCGAGCGATGCCCACCGAGATGGGCAGGCCGACCCGGTCGCGGACTTCCGCGCGCAGCCGCGTCGCGATGGCGACGGGCTCGCCCGCGATCCGGCGCAGTCCGCCGACGTCGAGAAAGGCCTCGTCGATCGAGATGCCCTCGACCACGGGTGTGGTGTCGCGGAAGATCTCGAAGACGGCTCTGCTCGCCTCGGCGTAGGCGGACATGCGCGGCGGCACCACGATCGCGTGCGGGCACAACCGGCGCGCCTGTCCGCCGTTCATCGGGGTGCGCACTCCGAACGCCTTCGCTTCGTAGCTGGCCGCCAGGACGACGCCGCCGCCGACGATCACCGGTTTGCCGCGCAGCCACGGGTCGTCCCGCTGCTCGACCGAGGCATAGAAGGAGTCGAGGTCGGCATGCAGGATCGATGCCTCCGGCCGCGCGAGAATCCGGGGCCTGCCGGATCGGGAGACGGGCGCGTCGGACACGAACATATGTTCGCATATGCCCCCGACAGGGTGCGGTCGGAGCGGACGGATCTACTGGTTGCCTCCGTAGTAACCCACCCAGACCGGTAACCTGTTCCCACGACGGGGTACAGCTCGGATGAGGGAGTCGGTACGGTGCGTGGATTCGGGGATCTGGAGGCGGTGATCATGGACCGCATCTGGGATCAGGACGCAGAGGACACAACGGTGCGTGAGATCTTCGACGAACTGTCGGCTCAGCGCGACATCGCGTATACGACGGTGATGTCGACCATGGACAACCTGCATCGCAAGGGGTGGCTGGCGCGTGAACGCGCGGGCAAGGCCTATCGCTATTGGCCGACGCTCACCAGGGAAGAACACAGCGCCCGGCTCATGCTGGAGGCGCTGGGTGCCGGCGGACGCTCGGATCTGGTGCTCAGCCATTTCGTCGATCGGATCAGCGCCGAGGAGTCGGCGGGGCTGCGTGCCGCGCTACGCAGACTCGCGGCGCGTAAGTCACCAGAAGTGCCGTGAGCCTGGCCCTGGCTCTGACGTTGTACGGCGGCGTCGTGGCGACCTTCGGTCCGCCCGTGCTGCGCAGACTGACCCATCGCGGGATCGCGCCGCGGCTGGGTGTGATCGCCTGGGTTGTCGCGATCATCGGTGCGCTGAGCGCATGGGGGGTCGCGGCGGCGGTGCTGACCGTCGAGTTCGCCACCTACTGGGGACATCCGAAGGACGCGTTGCACGCGTGCGCCTCGTTCCTATGGGCTCCGGTGGATGCGCACGGCGCCGCGGCCGGCCGTGCGGCCACGTTCGCGGTGGCGGCACTGGTGTCCACCGGAACCGTCGCGCTGGTGGCGCGCGCCGTGGGAGTCGTGCTGGACATGCGCAGGCGCACCAGCGTCCACGCCCGGGCGGTCCGTCTGGTCGGCAGGCCGGTGCCGGGAATCGGGGCGGTCGTGCTCGACTCACCGGAGCGGCAGGTGTATTGCGTGCCGGGACGACCCGACACCATCGTGGTCACCACCGCCGCGCTGGCGGCGCTGGACGAGGATCAACTCGCCGCGGTACTCGCGCACGAACGCGCGCACCTGTCCGGCAGGCACGCGGCGTTGACGGCGGTGCTGCGCGCGGTGGCCACCACACTGCCCGGCCTGCGGTTGTTCACCGGGGGCGCGGCCGAGATCGCCCGCCTGCTGGAGATGTGCGCCGACGACAAGGCCGCCGACGAGCACGGTTCGCTGCCGCTGCTGGGCGGGCTGCTGGCGATCGTCGGCATCGTCGAGCCCGCGCCGCCGGGTGCGCTGGCCGCGGCGGGCACGGCGGTACTGGCCCGCGCCGAACGGCTGGCCGATCCGGTCGGCGCGATTCGGCGCGCCACCACCCGCACCGCTTTGCTCGGCGTGATCGCGATGACGGTCGCCGGGTCGGCGCTGGCCGCCGCGCTGGTCGCCTGCGCGGGCACGATGCTGAACTGAGCAGCAGAAGGAGCGCGAATGCGGGCCACCTGGGATCAGGTTTTCGCCTGGCGGCTGGACCGGCACCATGTCGTGTCCCGGACCGACGAAGGTGCGGTAGCGGTGGCCGGGCGTCTGTGCGGTGTCCAGGCTCAGGTCACCTCAGCGGCCGAACTGGCGGTCGCACTGCGCAGCACGAAGCCGGAATCCGGCGCGCTGGTGCGCGCGCTCGACGACGGCGCGCTGATGAAGACCTGGGCGATGCGCGGCACGCTGCACGCGCTGCCTTCGGAACAGGCCGCCGCCGTTCTCGCGCTCATCGGTTCCGCGCGCACCTGGGAGAAACCCACCTGGCAGAAGAACTTCGGCGCTTCGCCCACGGAGGTGGCGGCACTGACCGAGGCGGTCGCGCAGGTACTCGACGCCGCGGTGCTCACCCGGGAGGAGTTGGTCGAAGCCCTGGTGTCCGCACCGGAATTCCATCGGCTGGGGGAGCAACTGCGATCCGGTTGGGGTGCGCTGCTCAAACCGCTGGCCTGGCAGGGCGTGCTGTGTCACGGCCCGGCACGAGGGTCGAAAGTGACGTTCACCAGTCCCGCGCACCTGGTGCGCGACTGGCCCGGCCTGCCCGATCTCGACGCCGCGGCGCGGGTGGCGATCCTCGGCTATCTCGGCGCATACGGCCCGGCGACGCCGGAGACCTTCGACGCCTGGCTCAGCCGCAACAGCCTGCGCAAGACCACGGTGCGCCGCTGGTTCGCCGAGTTGGGCGACCTGATCACCGAAATCGACGTAGAGGGCCGCCGCGCCTTCCTGCCGACCGACCAGGTCGACGCACTGGCCGCCGCCGCGCCGAATGCGACGGTGCACCTGCTCGGCGCCTTCGATCAATACGTGCTGGGACCGGGCACCGGTGACACCGAGCTGCTGCCTGCCGCGCACCGTGCGAAGGTGAGCCGCACCGCGGGCTGGATCTCACCGATCGTCGTGGTGGGTGGGCGCATCGCGGGTATCTGGGAGCTCGCCGAGGACGCCGTCGAGATCACCATGTTCGACGGTGCGCCGTTGCCTGCGCGGGGCCTGGAAGCGGCCCTCGCCCACGTGGCGCCGGCGGCCGGGCGCGAGAGCCTCACGGTGCGAGTCGCGTAGCGTTGCCATGCTGTGCCACAGGGCGTTCCAGGCTGTCGAGGATGCACTGCCAACCGAAACGGGCTACTGGTACCGATTCCGCCGCTCGTGGTGCGGCGGTTTCAGCCCCAGCCGCTGAACTGCCCGTCGCGCGGGACCCTGGTCGGCGTCCGGTGCTGTTCGGACGTCGACCAGGGATCGACCAAGTGTGCGGCCGACGAATCGGCCGATGACAGCCACTACGGACAGCGCCGCGATGGATCCGGAAAGTGCGGCCGCGGATCGCCGGGCAACGGGAGGCGCGACCCGCGCTGTCGAATCGGCGCTGCCGAGCGGAGTGTCACGCACGGGCCGGGGGCGTGGATCCGGATCAGGCGACGGCCGACTCGATAGCCGATTCTGGTTGTGACACAGTGGGTTTCGGCATACGCGCGGCCGCGCCGATCAGGCCCGCGATGACCGCGACCACGGCCGTCGCGTACCACCCGTGCCGGAACGCGTCGAGTGTCGCCTCCGGGCTTGTGGGTGAGCCGAGCACCGCGACCAGGCCCGCGACGCCGACGGCGAGACCGAGCTGGCGCGCCATGCTCAGCACGGCCGATCCGGTGGCGAACCGCTGCGGCGGCAGTCCGCCGGTGCCCGCGGCGAAGGCGGTCGGCAGGGTGAGGCCGACGCCGATGCCGCTGACCACCATGCCGCCGAGCAGGCCACCGACGTAGTCGGGCGTCAAGGTGATCGCCCGCGCCCACCACAGCATGCCCGCGCCGAACACGATCACGCCCGCGGCGATGACCGGCCCGGCCCCGATCCGGCCGATCAGCCGTCCCGCCAGGGCGGCGACCACCGGCACCATCAGCGGGCCGGGCGCGATGGCCAGTCCGGTGCGCAACGCCGACCAATCCCAGACGTTCTGCGCCCACAGCACCACCGACAGCAGCATCGCGCCGAAGGCCACGTTGAACAACACCGCGTTGCCGGTCATCCAGGCGAAGTTGGGCGCGCGCAGCAGCGCCGGATCCACCACCGGGCTGTGGTGCCGGGCCGAGGAGGCGACGAACGCCACCGTCAGGATCGCCGCCAGCGCGAAGGCGACCAGCACCCGCCCCGACGACCAGCCCCAGTCCTCGCCCTTGACCAGCGCGAGCACCAGGCTCGCGATCGCGCCGACCAATAGCGCCGCACCCAGCAGGTCGGGCAACCGCCCGCCGTCGCCCTCGGGATCGGGCAGCGTCCGCAGTCCGACCACCACGGCGGCCAGACCGATGGGCACATTCACCAGAAATACCCAGCGCCAGCCGAATTCGACGAGAAGGCCGCCGAGGACCGGGCCGAGCGCCGCGCCGAGCCCGCCGAAGGCGACCCACAGCCGCACGGCGGCGGCGCGGCGCGATGGCGGGCTGGCCGCGAGCACCAAGCCGAGCGAGGCGGGCGTCAGCAGCGCGCCGCCGACGGCCTGGAGCACGCGGAACAGCACCAGCGACCCGACGTCCCAGGCGGTGGCGCACAGTGCCGATCCGACGACGAAGACCACCAGCCCGAGCAGGAAGGTGGTCCGGATGCTGCGACGGTCGCCCAGTCGTCCCGCCGGGACCAGCAGCGCGGCGAACACGATCGCGTAGGCGTTGAGTACCCAGGACAGTCCCGAGATCTGCGCTCCGCCGAGGTCGGCGGCCATGTCCGGCAGGGCGACGTTGACGATGAACAGGTCCAGGCTCGACAGCAGGACGCCGAGGGAGACGACGGCGAGCACGACCCGGAAGTCGGTGGCCCGGTTGGGCGGCGTGGACGGAGAATGCACGATCGTCTCCGTTCAGCCGAGCACGCGGCGGGTCTGGCGGGCAGAGGCGAGCAGCAGGCCGCTTCGATCCCAGATCGAGGTGTCGTCCACCGACCAGCCGTCGCCGGTCGAGGCGTTCACCGTGCGCACCAGCACCGGCGAGCCCTCGGTCGGCACGTCGTGCAGGTGCATCGACAACGCCACGGTGGGAATCGCGACGGGCGCGCGCAGTGTGGGAAAGACGGCGGGCGGCAGGGCATCGGCAAGGATCGCGAGGGCCGCGGCATCGGTGGGCAACTCGGGGACGAGTTCGATCCACGCGCACATCATCGGTTCGTCCGCACCGGTCAGCGGCAACGGCCCGGCTGCGGGACGGATGTCGAAATGAGCTCCCGCCGGCACGATTTCGGGCGGGAGGGCGAAGTGTGCACAGGAATCGGGATCGGGCACTCGCGGCGCGGGCGCGCCGGCGTAATCCGCGACGCCCGACGCCATGGCGCGACCGAGCGTGACGGACGCCCCGGCGACCGGGCTGCCGTCCTGGTCGGCGCCCACCTCGACCACGACGGTGCTGCGGCCGACGGCGCGTTCGGTCGCATGGAAGGTGAGCACTTCGTGGGTGGGGCGGCCCAGGAACCGGAGGTCCACGGCCCGCACCGGCAGCGGTTCCGCGGCGGTCGCGCGAGCCACCTCGATGAGCAGTGCCGCGACCACGCCGCCGTGCGGGCCGGTCCAGCCGCGCCAGGACCGGTCGACGCGCGCCTGCCACCCGGAGGTGCCGGTCTCGGTGAGCGCGAACTCCTCGGCGAGTGTCCGCTTAGTGAGTTGTTTCATGCAACGCACACTAGGCCAGTGAGTTCTATGGAGCAACCGACTATGCTGGCGGAATGCGCAGGACGAGCTTCGAGGACATGAACTGCTCGCTGGCCCAGTGCCTCGAGGTGGTCGGAGAGTGGTGGACGCTGCTGATCGTGCGCGACGCTCTGTTCGGCGTGACGCGCTTCGACGACTTCCGCGCCCGTCTCGGCATCGCCCGCAACGTGCTCACCCAGCGTCTCGAGCATCTGATCGAGCACGGGGTACTGACCAGAGAGCCCTACCAGGACAATCCGGTTCGCTACGACTACCGGCTCACCCCGAAAGGCCGTTCGCTGTGGCTTGTCGTCACCGCGATGCGTCAGTGGGGCGACGAATGGGCCGCCCCGGACGGCCCGCCGGTGCAGACCGTACACACCACGTGCGGGAACCTCTCGACCGTCGAACCGGCGTGCTCCGAGTGCGGTGAGCGCATCGCCCCACGCGACCTGCGTCCCGTTCTCGGCCCCGGCGCCAAGGATCCTTCCCTCCTGCCTTCGCGCTGAGGCGGGTGCGGCCGGTTCCGCGTTCACCGCCGCGCGACGATAGGCTGCGGCGGTGGCGGACGGGCGAGTGCGGCAACTGATCGACACGGTGGCGTGGGTGCGCATCGAGGAGGGACGCATTCTCTGCGCCAGACCGCGTGGCAAAGGCGTCTTCTACATCCCGGGCGGCAAGCGCGAGGGCGCCGAAACCGACCTGCAGACACTGCTCCGCGAGATCGAGGAGGAACTCACCGTCGCCCTGCTGCCGGAGACCGCCGCGCATGTCGGCACCTACGAGGCGGTGCACGGCCCGACGGACGGCGCGCTGGTGCGGATGAGTTGCTACACCGCGGATTATCGTGGAACGCTGGCCGCCAGCAGCGAGATCGAGGAGGTCGCGTGGTTCTCCTATGCCGATCGCGCCCTCGTCCCTCCGGTCGATCAGCTGCTGTTCGACGATCTGGTGCACGCGGGCCTGCTGCGGTGAATCGCGGGCCGAACAGCGCTACCGTCGGCGATATGTCCTGGTTTCGGCCGCTTCTGCGCTACGCAGCCTACGCACTGCGGGCCCTGCCCTCGGCTGCGCGGCGAATTCCCACCCGACTGCGCGTGCCGCGGCGAATGCTCGGTGAATCCGTTCTGCCGCATAAATTCTCGGCTCTCCGGTCGGTGTCGCACTCGGTGCTCAGTGGTGGGGTGGGCCTGGTGACGTGGTTCCTGGCGTTCCTCGCGGCCTTGGGCGCGTTCCGCGGAGTCTGCCATCCGCTCGTCGCGAGCGATGATCTCGAAGATTCCTGGGGTGGCCCGACATTGGCGGGGGCGTGGGCGGTGCACGCGGCGCTCGGTGTCGGGTTGCTGCCGGTGTGGTTGCTGGCCCTGGCTGGGCTCGGCGCGTTCCAATTGCGGCTGACCCGCGGTTTGCTCGGCCGGAACGGGCCGCGGTGGCCCGCTCCGGCGGCGGTCGTGCTCGTCGCCGGTGGCGCGCTGCTGTTCGTCGCCTGGCTGCGGCAGGTGTGAGCCCCGAACTCTCGGGGTTTCGGTCGCCGAGGGAGTGCACCGCGTGTGCACACGCGGCGCGATCAGGTGGTGGCGTGTGCGCGCTGTGCCCGCTGGATCAGATGCTCGACGAGGGTGAGCAGGACGTCTTTGCAAGAGCTGCGGTCGCGGGCGTCGCAGAGCATGACGGGGGTGACCGTGTCGAGGTCGAGGGCGTCACGCACCTCGTCGATGGTGTATCGCGGTGCGCCGTCGAAGCAGTTGACGCCCACCATGAACGGCAGACCACGCCGCTCGAAGAAATCCACGGCGGCGAAGGAGTTGCCCAGTCTGCGGGTGTCGGCCAGCACGACCGCGCCGAGCGCGCCGCGCGCGAGTTCGTCCCACAGGAACCAGAACCGATCCTGGCCGGGCGTGCCGAACAGGTAGAGCACCAGGTCACGGTCGATGGTGAGCCTGCCGAAGTCCAAGGCGACCGTGGTCGTGGACTTCTGCTCGACGCCCGACAGATCGTCGATGCCGGTGCTCACCTCGGTGATCAGTTCCTCGGTGCGCAGTGGCGGGACCTCGCTGATCGCGTAGACCATCGTGGTCTTGCCGACGCCGAACCCGCCGGCGATGAGGATCTTGACCGAGGCGGCCAGTTGCGGTGTGCCGCTCGGGTCAAAGTTTTCGGATTCCATCCAGTACCGCTCGCAATATGTTGAGGTCATCGGGTCCGGCCTCCGTCGGAACGGGAGCACGGAAGATCAGTTGCCCGTCGCCGATCAGGTCACCGACGAGGATCTTCGTCACCGCCAGCGGCAAACGCAACTGTGCGGAGAGTTCGGCGACGGTCTGCGAGACCCGGGACAGCCGAAGGATTTCGGCGTACTCGGGTTCGCTGCGTCGCAGTGCGGACGCGGAGGTGTCCGCGACCACGGTGGTGAGCATATCCAGTTCGGGTCCGGCGCCGCTGGTGCGCCCGCGCGTGAGCGCGTAGGGACGCACCAGCGGACCGGCCGCCTCGTCGAACCAGGGCTCACGCGGATTTGTCATGGCGGTGGCTATTCGACATGTCCGACGAGGTCTTGGCGCGGAGTTGTGGACAGGTAGTTGCCTACGCGCTGGACGGTCAGGTTCATCTCGTAGGCCACCATGCCGAGATTGGCCGATTCGGCGGCCTGCAGTGCCAGGCAGGCGTTGTCGCCCGCGGAGGTCACGAACAGCACCGCGCGGTCTAGTTCGATGACCGCCTGGCGCACCCCGCCGCCGTCGAATCGGTTGCCCGCGCTGCGCGCCAGCCCGTAGAGCGCCGAGGACATCGCGCCGAAGTGTTCGGCGTCCTCGCGGTTCATTCCGCTGGAGCGGCCCAGTAGCAGCCCGTCGGTGGACAGCACCACCGCGTGGCGCACGCCGGCCAGCCGATCGACGAGATCGTCGAGCAGCCAATTGAGATCACCTGCGGGAGAAGCGGACACACCTAGCCTTCCTGTTCGTCGGAGATGGCAGCGCGACGGCCCTGCCTGGTCCCGTTCTCGATGGCGGACATCAGGTCACGGGCTTGCTCGGCGGAGCGGGGTGGCTGCGCGGGTGCGGCCTGCTCCTGGACCGGCTGCGCCAATTGCGGTGCGAGGTTGGTCTGTCGGCTCCGGCGGGGCAACGCCGGCCGGCCGTCCGGACCCGCTTGCGTCGGCGCCTCGGTGTACGGGCGCGGTCCGTAGCGCGGGGGTGCGGCGGGTTCGGCGGAAAGGGTCGCCACCGGCGATGCCGCCTGCGCGAACGTCCCGGTGTCCGCCGCGACCGCGGCACCGGCGACGAGTTTGCGTCGGCTGCCGGGATCGGTGAGTTCCGCCGGTGTCTGCGGTGCGACGGGGTCCGTCGCGATCAGCGCGGTCGGAATGAGCACGATGGCCTTGATGCCGCCGTAGTCGGAGTCCGACAGCCGCACCGCGATGCCGTGGCGCGTAGCCAGCTGCGCGACCACGAACAGCCCGAGCCGGGAGTCCGCCGACAGCGCCGCCACGCCGAAATCCGGCGGGTTGCGCAGCATCTCGTTCATCTTGGTCAGCTCGGCTTCGGACATGCCCATGCCCTGGTCGCCGATCTCGACCACCACGCCCTTGCCGACCACGTTGCCGGTCACCTCGACCCGCGACTGCGGCGGGGAGAAGGAGGTCGCGTTGTCCACCAGCTCCGCGAGCAGGTGGATGAGGTCGGCGACCACCGTGCCGAACACACGGACCTCGGGCAGCCGCGCCACCCGGACCCGCGCGTAGTCGAGGGTCTCACCGACGGCGCTGCGCACCAGATCGACCAGCGGCACGGGATTGCGCCACTGCCTGCCCGGCTTGCCGCCGCCGAGGATGGTGAGGTTCTCGGCGTTGCGCCGCTCCCTGGTCGCGAGATGATCGAGGCGGAACAGGGTGTCGAGCAGGATCGGGTCCTCCTGCCGCTGCTCGGCTTCGTCGAGGATCTCCAGTTGCCGGTGCACGACGATCTGGCTGCGGTGCGCGATGTTCAAGAACACCGCTTTGACGCCTTCCCTGGTACGAGATTCGGCTACCGCCGCGGAGACGGCCGCGGAATGCGCGTGCTGGAAAGCCTTGGCCACCTGGCCGATCTCGTCGCTGCCGTAGTCCAGATTCGGGGATTCGGCCGCGGGATCGACGGTCTCTCCGTCGCGCAGCCTGCGCATCATCTCCGGCAGCCGCTCATCGGCCAGGGCCAGCGTTTGACCGCGCAGCCGCTTCAACCGGCGGATGACCCGGTTGGCGATCACCACGGCGATGAGGAACGCCAGCACGCTGACCACCAGCACGCCGCCGCCCGCGAACGCGGATCTGGTCGCCGCCGCGGCCGCATTGTCCTCCGCGAGTTTCTGCGATGCCCGGTTGTGCGCGGTCCAGGCATCCATCAGGCCGCGGTTGACCTCGGCGGCGGCGCTGTGCCATTCCTGCGTGTTCAGTGGCAGCGGCGGCGGACTCGATGAACGCGTGCCGCTGCCGGATGTGCTCGAGCCGGTCGGCGCGGGCGCAGTCATGGCGCGCTGGGCGATGGCGTTCTCCATCGCGGTGAGCTGCTGCCAGGCCGGGCCCGCGGTCAGCGTCTGCAGTTGGTGCTGTTCGGCGCCCTGCAGTTCGGCGCTGAGCGCGGCGATCTCGGTGTGGTAGAAGCCGACCTGACGGACGTACTCCTCGGCGGGAATGGCCGGTGGCGCGGTGGCGCCGTCGACGTACATGCCGCCGAGCGCGTTGCTGCGCGCCATCGCCTCGGTTGCGTTGAACAGGCGCATGCCGGTGGCGATCCGCACGCCGATCTCGGTGTACGGGGCGGTCTGCTCGGCGACTTTGGTGCCGACGGAGATCACGTCGAGCAGGCGGTTGAAGAACATGTACGCGTCCGAGGGCGGCAGCGCCGCGGCGTCGACGCCGGAACGCACGGCGGTCATGTTCTGCGTGAGGGTGGTGAAGTTGGCGACGTTGTCGCCGAGCTTGGAGTCGTCGATGCCGCGGAGGCCCCCGGAGGCCTGGACCAAGCCGCGCAGCGCACCGTCCAGCCGCATCCGCGCGGCGCCGAGCGGGACTGCCGCCGTGGGGTCACCGCTCAGCTGCGCGAGGGTCAAGTAGCGTTCCTGCTGAACCGCCTCCATCAATTCCCTGGTGGAGGGGATGGCCTTCTGGTTCTCGGCGGCCCAGTCCTTGGCTTTGGTTCCTTCCGCGACCAGATAGCTCGCAGCGCCCACGCCGACGACAAGCAGAGTCAGGCTCGGAATGAGCGCGATCGCCAGAATCCGGGTGCGGACCCCGAGCCTCGCTCTGAACATCGGCACAACGTAATCCACGAACCCGGCGATCCGGGCGTCCTGTCCCGGTGAGCGGGACTGGATTTGACCTGACACGCTTCCGCGTGATTCGGCGGCGATCTACCGAAAATTATTGCCGGAGCGCATAACTGGGAGGCAATGGCGACCGGCGCGGTTCACCTGCGCGGCCGGTCGGGGCCTGATCCGCTCGAAATCCTCCCGTGGCCGGTTCATGGCGCCCCGGGACGCGGCGTAGATTGTCCGTATCCCTCGGTTACTCACAAGTAGGAGGCAACGATGCCCGCGCCGGAAGCCGATGTATTCGACCGCCTCAGCGCGCTGGCCGCGATCGAGGCGCCCGCAGATCGTCAGCGCAGGACGATCGCCGAGACCTTCACCGGAAAGCCGCTGGGCAGCGTGCCGGTCGGCACGGCGGCCGATGTCGCCGCCGCCTTCGACAAGGCCAGGGCCGCGCAGCGGAGCTGGGCGGCCAAGCCGGTGGCCGAACGCGCCGCCGTGCTGGATCGTTACCGCGCGCTGGTGGTTGAGCACCGTGAATTCCTGATGGACGTCGTGCAGGCCGAGACCGGCAAAGCGCGCTGGGCGGCCCAGGAAGAGATCATGGGCCTGATGTTCGCGGCCCGCTATTTCGCCAGGATCGCACCGAGCCTGCTGGGCGGCCACCGGGTACCGGGCGCCTTTCCCGTGCTCAACCGCGCCTCCGTGCGGTACCAGCCCAAGGGCGTGGTCGGCGTCATCGCTCCGTGGAACTACCCGCTGCTGCTGTCGATCGGCGATTCCATACCGGCGCTCATCGCGGGCAACGCCGTGGTGGTCAAACCCGACAGCCAGACTCCGTTCTCCACGCTGGCCGGTGCGGAATTGCTCTACCGGGCCGGTCTGCCTCGTGAGCTGCTCGCGGTCGTCCCCGGGCCGGGCGGCGTCGTCGGCACCGCGATCGTCGAGGCCTGCGACTACCTGATGTTCACCGGGTCGTCGGCGACCGGCCGCACCCTGGCCGAACAGTGCGGCCGCAGGCTGATCGGCTTCTCCGCCGAACTCGGCGGGAAGAATCCGATGATCGTGGCCGCGGGCGCCGACCTGGACAAGGCCGCGCGGGCGGCCGTGCGCGCCTGCTTCTCCAACGCCGGGCAGTTGTGCATCTCGATCGAGCGGCTCTATGTCGAGCGTCAGATCGCCGCGGCGTTCACCGAAAAATTCGTCGCCGCCACGAACGCCGCCAGACTCGGTGCGGCCTACGACTATTCGACCGACATCGGCAGCCTCATCTCCGAAGCGCAACTGGAAACGGTGTCCAAGCACGTCGCGGACGCCACCTCCAAGGGAGCGAAGGTCCTCACCGGCGGAAAGGCCCGCCCCGACCTGGGTCCACTGTTCTTCGAGCCGACCGTCCTCGGCGAAGTGACCGACGAGATGGAATGCGGCCGCGACGAAACCTTCGGACCGCTGGTCTCGATCTATCCGGTCGACGATGTCGAGGAGGCCGTGCGCCTGGCCAATGACACCGCCTACGGTCTCAACGCCTCGGTGTGGGCGGGAAGCAAGTCCGAAGGCGAGCGGATCGCGGCGCGGCTGCACGCGGGCACGGTCTGTGTGGACGAGGGCTACGCGCCGGCATGGGGCACCACCGGGGCGCCGATGGGCGGTATGGGCATCTCCGGTGTGGGGCGCCGCCACGGGCCGGACGGCCTGCTCAAATTCACCGAGCCGCAGTCGATCGTGGTCACCCGTTTCATGAACCTCGACGCGCCGAAACTGTTCCCCAAGGGCAAGTGGCAGCCGTTCCTGATGACGGTGGCCCGGAGTCTGCGTTTCCTGCCCGGGCGCTGAGACACGACGTCCGTCCGGGTGGTCGTGCCCACCCGGACGGACGACCCGCCGGTTCGGTCGTGCAGGGGTCACGCCAACCGGTCGGCTCCGGTGCGCGGCGGCCCGCCCGCCGCCATCGCCGCTGCTTCTTCGTCGGTGAGCAGCCGTGATCTGATGACGAAACGCATGTCCTCGAGTGCGTCCGTGAGGCCGCCGCCGGGCTCGTCGGCCACGTCCACGGTGAGGTGGGCGTGCTTCAAGTGCTCGTATTGCTCCCCGCTGATCCACAATTCGGTGTGCCAGGGAAGGCTTCCCAGCAGAACGTCCTCGCCGCCGATCCGGGACTCCCGGATAGGCAGGCAGCGCGGCGAGCCGCTGTCGTGGTGTCCGCCGGACTGGTGCAGCAGCACGGCCCCGTGCTGGTCGATCACGTGGCGCAGCACGGCCCTGGCGCGATCGGTGATGTCCACCCGATGCGTTCGGTGCGCCGCCGCACCGCGTGGACGACGGAGCCGGACGTCGGGTAGTCGGCGATGCCGGAGTCCGGCCCCCGGTCTGGTGTAGCTCATGATTCCTCGCAGATATCTCGGACCGACCCACTATGGTCCGCCGAGGTTGGTGTGAGGTTGGTGGGAAATTCTCAGTCGCGCAACGCGGTATGCAGCCGAGCCGCGACCAGGGCGCGGCGTACGTCGTCGGGCGGCAGCAACCGCAGCGCGTGCTCGTGCACCGCGATGTCACGGGGCACGCGTTCGCCGAACGCCACCGCGTGCTCGGCGCGGTCCCCGGCGAGCACGGCGGTGCGCACACCCACGTCGAGATGATCACGCCACTGCAGCACGGCGGGCGCTTCCGATCCGGGCAGCAGTGGCCCCCGGTACAGCCAGACCGCCGAGGTGGTGTCGCCCGCGGTGACGGCGGCGAGCAGGTCGACGGCGTCGCAGGATACCGGACCGGTGAGGGCATAACGGCGATTGCTGATCTCGCCGCCGATCGCGCGGCGCAGGTGCGAGACGTCGGCTTTCAGCGTGCTGATGGAAACCGCGCGGTCGCCGTAGAGGGCGGCGTGCAATTGCTCCGGAGAGAAGCCGTCCGGCTGGAGCGCCAGCAGCGCGAGGATCTCCAATTGCCGAGGGGGCAGGGGCAGCGGCACGCCGTCGCGCACCAGTCGCGCGGCGCCGAGGCATTCCAGCCGGATTCCCGGCTCGCGCAGGGGCGCGGCCGTGCGCAACATCGTCTCCACCGCCGTCACCAGCGCGCGCACCGAGGTCCGCACCGCGGGATGGGAACGGTCCCAGGAACTGGACAGATCCAGCGCACCGACCTGCCTGCCGTCGGGGCCGTGGATCGGTGCGGAATAGCAGACCCAGCCGTGCAGGGCGGCGACCAAGTGCTCGGCGGAGAAGACGGAGGCAGGGCGATCGGTGTGCAGCGCGAGGGCGACGCCGTTGGTGCCCATATGGCCTTCGTCCCAGCAGCCGCCGGGTGCGAGATTGACCTGCTCGGCCTGCCTGCGCAGGGTGCGGTCACCGCAGGACCACAGGACGGTGCCCGCGCTGTCGGTGACCACGGCCAGATAACCGGAGTCCTCGGTGACGGCGCGCAGTTCACCCGCCAGCGCCGTCACCGGATCGCGCAACGGGGAAGCGGCCCAGCGATCGCCGATGTCGTCCACTCCCGGTGCGCTGTGGTGCCGGGATCGACCGTGTGCAACGACCGTCGCCAGGATTGCGCTACT
This sequence comes from Nocardia sp. NPDC004718, assembly GCF_053601535.1. Taxonomy (NCBI): domain Bacteria; kingdom Bacillati; phylum Actinomycetota; class Actinomycetes; order Mycobacteriales; family Nocardiaceae; genus Nocardia; species Nocardia sp. NPDC004718. Next base: position 77,779 of record NZ_JBSGCA010000020.1, on the reverse strand, counting down.
TCGTTGCGCAGGACGGTGTTCCGTGGCTCCGGTGTCGCCCGCGGAGCCGTCGCCCAACGCTCCCATTCTCTTTCCAGTTGGACCCGCTGTTGCGTGAGGGTGCGGAACCGCGCCACGTGCAAGACCCATCGTCGTGTGAGCTCGTATTCGCACTCTCATTCTGGCGGACGCCGGTGACGGTGGCGAACTGTTCGAGCCCTACCGGCCGGTCACGCCATAAGCTGCTGGCATGGCGACCGGTACTCCACGTGCACGCCTCGCCGACGTGCACGCCGTGGCCTCGGGCATGCCCCATGTGACGCGCGTCGACGGACCACGCGGCAACCCGATCTACCAGGTCGGGGGCAAATCGTTCGTGTTCTTCCGCAATCCACGTCCGGACGCGGTCGACCCGGTGACCGGCGAGCGCTACGCCGATGTGATCGTGATCTGGGTGCCGTCGGAGTCGGACAAACAGGCGCTGGTCCAGGACCCGGACTCGCCGTTCTTCACCACGCGGCATTTCGACGGGCATCCGTCGGTCCTGGTGCGCGCGGCCGAACTCGGCGAACTGAGCCGTCGGGAGCTCACCGAGGTCATCCAGGACGCCTGGCTGGCCCGGGCCTCGCGTAAGCGGGCGGCGGATTGGCTTGCCGCCCATCCGCCGCGCTGAGCGGTCACTTCCGGATGAAAATGCCTGCGACGTCGGCATTCTTGATCGGGGTGTCGGCATTGGCCTGAGCGCCGCACAGCAAGTCGACCGAGACCATCGTCGCGTCCACCACGGTCCCCGCCGGCTCGCGGTCGTCCTTGCTCTGTTGCTTGACGAACTTGGTGATCGTCGTGCGCTTGGTGTCCTGGTCCTGCTTGATGTACTCGCTGCACGGGGTGTCGCCGCCGCGGTTGAGCGCGCGTTCGATATCGGTGCAGCCCGCGAGCGCCATGGCGACCATCGCGATCCCGAGGCCGGTTCGGCCGGTCCGTGACAGCGTGGCGTTCATGGGACTCCTCCTGAGGTTCGGCGGCGCTGCCCGCCGCGATCGGACTCCAGACTAGAGCGCTCCCGGGCGGGTGTTCACCACGACAGGGGCTAGGCGCGAAAGACGCACAGCGGGACGTCGATCTCCGCAGGGGTGAGCGAACCGTGGTGACCGACCAGCCGGGACTGCAGCGGTTCCGCGCCGGTCCGGATGACGCCGCGCCGCCCGTGGGCGACCACGATCAGATCGCCGATGCGCTGGGCGATCGCGGGGTCCACGGTGGGCCCGAACCAGCCTCGGCTCACGGTGTCCTGTTTGCCGAGTACCTCGAAGTCCGCGCCGAGAGTGGCCTGCCAGGCTGCCGCGACATCGGACTCGGCGCCCGGCTCGGTGTAGACGTGCCGGGCGCGGGCTTCACCGCCGAGTGCCCGGACACCCTCTTGCAACACAGGAGTGGTGTCGAAATCGACACGGTCGTCCAGTGGCACCATGCCGTGATCGGCGGTCACCAGCAGCGCCGCTCCGGCGGGCAACTCCTCGGCGAGCGCGGCGGCGAGCCGGTCGGCATGGGCGAGTTCGAGCTGCCAGGATCGCGAGGCGGGTCCGCGCACGTGTCCGGTGAGATCGAGATCGCCGTGGTAGGTGTAGACCAGCGAGCGTGGACCGGCGCGCAGCGCCTCGCTCACATTGGCGACGAGATCGCCGAAGGACAGCTGGGGGCGGAACTCGCAGCCGCGCAGAACCGCCTCGGTCAGTCCCGATCCCGCCTGATCGCGCGGCGACACCTGGGCGACGGCGATGCCGTCGGCGGCGGCGCGCTGGAAAACCGTTGTGCGCGGCTGGAACTCCGTCGGGGCGAGTTCCTTCCGCAGATCGGACTTCGGCACGCCGTGCAGCCGCCAGGACAGCGGAGTGAACAGCGAGTCGTAGCCGGGGACGTGGAACAGATAGCCGACGATGCCGTGCTCGCCGGGAGGAACGCCCACCCCGAGCGAGGCCAGGCTGGTGGCCGTCGTCGTCGGGAAACCGGCCGTGAGCGAGGTCGGCGCGAGACCGGACAGGAAGGGCGCCGCAGCGGGATTCGCGACCAGATCGTGGTAGCCGAGCCCGTCCACCAGCAGGACGCAGACTTGGTCGGCGTCGAGCCCCAGCCCGAGGCGGTCCGCCTCGCCGGGCACGCCGAGACCGGCGAGGACGGAGGGGAACAGGTCGGCCAGGGAACCCGTACCGTAACGCGGCGCGACGAACACGAAGGTCAGGATGTCAACGCGGACGGCAGGCTGGCAAGGGCATTCACGCCTGCCCGGTCTCGAAACGGCTCACCTTGCCTTCGCGCAGGACGAATCGCCAGGTGGTTCGCATCGAGCCCCAGCGTGTATTGGTGTAGTCGGCGACCAGTTCGGTGCCGTCGTCGCCGACCGACTCGACTTGCATCCGGGCATTGCTGTCGAAGATCTCCGCTTCGGTCCACTGGGCGAGGTTGCGCTCCACACCGTCGTCGGACATGGTGGCGTCGTCGGTGAGCACCGCGTAGAACCGGTCTTGATCATTGGCGTTGAGCGCGTCGACGAACTCCTGCACCGTCGGATCCAGCTGCGCGGTCATCCGTGTCGTCCTCTCGGATCGGTGTGGGGAGCATCGGAGGAGCAAACGTCTGGCGTTCACTCTAGGGCAGCGGCGGCGCGCCGGGTTCGATCAATGTCGCGAAGGTCCGCATCACGTCGTCCACCAACGCCGAGCCGGTGGTGCCGAACTCTCCCGCGCGCTTCTCCAGCTGTCCGTCCAGCCACAGCGAGGCCAGGCCGTGGCCGAGTCCCCAGAACATGACGGCCAGTGTGTCGGCTTTGTCGGCGGGCAGCGCGCCCGCGCGGACGCACTCCGTGATCGCGTCGGCCAGCACTCCGAAAGCCGCGTCGCCGGCTGCCATGGTGTCGGGATGCTTGTCTGGCTGGGAGAGTTCGGGCCGGAACATCAGGCGGAAGTAGGCCGGTTGCTCGCGGGAGAACCGTACGTAGGTGTTCGCCAGCGCGGTCAGGGCGGCCATGGGCGTTTCCGCCTCGGCGCGGGCGGCCGCCAGTTGCGCTCCGAGCATCTGGAAACCCTGGGTGGACAGTGTTGCCAGCAGCGCGGCTCGGTCGGGGAAGTGGTGGTACGGCGCCGCGGTGCTCACGCCTGCCTCGCGGGCCACCCGGCGCAGGCTGACCGCGGCGAGCCCCTCGGTTTCGATCAAACGCAGGCAGGCGGCCAGCAGCGCGTCGCGCAGGGCGCCGTGGTGGTAACTGGTCCGCGTCACCGTCCGAGCGTATGCGACGTGTCCTGGACAACCTAACTATGCGGTGCTTAGATTATCTGAGCGGCGCTCAGATGAGTGCGGCGCAGCCACTTCACGAGACGGATGAAGAAATGAGCACACGGGTATCAGTTACCGGCGCAACGGGTTTCGTCGCCGGTCACGTCATCGCCGAATTGCTGGAGCACGGCTACGCCGTGCGCGCGACAGTTCGCGACCTCGCCGACACCGGCAAACGGGCACACCTGGTCGAACTGGCCCGGCGAACCGGGGGCGAACTGGAGTTCGCGCAAGCCGACCTGAACGGCGACGACGGCTGGGCAGCCGCCGTCGCCGGTAGCGCCGCGGTGCTGCACGTCGCCTCCCCGTTCCCCACCACCCCGCCCGACGACGAGCGAGAACTCATCGACACGGCGGTCGAAGGAACGCTGCGCGTGCTGCGCGCCTGCGCCGCCGCGGGCACCGTCCGCCGGGTGGTGCTCACCTCCTCGATCGCGGCGATCGTCGCCGGGCACACCGAGGACGTTCTGCGCACCGAGGCCGACTGGACGGTGGTCGAGCGCAGCCCGGCCTATCAGAAGAGCAAGACGCTGGCCGAGCGGGCGGCCTGGGATTTCGTCGCACGGCTTCCGGCGGGCGAGCGATTCGAACTGGTCGTCGTCAACCCGGGAATGGTGCTGGGGCCGGTGCTGTCCACCACGACGAGCACCTCGCACGAGCCCGTACGGAGACTGCTCGCCGGGGACGTGCCCGGCACGCCCCGCGTCGGCTGGGCTCCGGTGGATGTGCGCGATCTCGCCGTGGCGCATCGGCTCGCGCTGGAGACGCCGGAGGCCGCCGGCAACCGCTATATCTCTGCGGGCGAGCACCTGTGGATGGGAGAGATGGCGCGCATCATCACCGAGGAATTCGGGCCGCGCGGATTCCGGGTGCCGACCAGACAGTTGCCGAATTGGCTGGTGCGCGGCGTCGCGATCTTCGACAAGGGCGTCCGGCTGACCCTGCCGACCCTGGGGCGCACCGAGTCGCTCAGCGCCGAGAAAGCCCGGCGCGAACTGGGCTGGACCATGCGCCCGGTCCGGGAAACCGTGCTGGACACCGCCGAAAGTTTGCTGCAGCACGGGATCGTCGAACCACCGCGAGGCAAGTCCACCTCCCGGGCGGTCGCGCCGCGCGCCGTACGCGTCTGAGGGGGCGGGCATGCTGATCGCGACGTTGATCATCACCACGGTCGCCATGACGCGGCGCTGGTTCGCCCGTCGATCCTCGCGCGCGAACGCCGCAGGGCGCAACGCTCCCGGCCCGGTCCGGCGGGCGCTGCGCAGGCCGGTACCGGTAGTCGCCGCCGTCGTCGCGCTGCTCGGCATCGTGGTGGCCGCGGGTGCGCTCGCCCAGTGCTGAACCGGCCCCGAAGTGCGGCGGTCCGGCGCGGTTCGCTAGACAGGACACGTGACTGCGCAGCGCCCCTTCCGGTTCGGTGTCAACATGGTGGTCCCCGAGTCCCGGTCGAATTGGATCGAAAAGTGCCGTCGAGCAGAGGAACTCGGCTTCGACGTGGTGGGTGTCGCCGACCATCTCGGCCTGCCCGCGCCGTTCCCCGCGATGATCCTGGCCGCCGAGGCGACCGAGCGGGTGCGGTTGAACACCTTCGTGCTCAACACCGCGTTCTACAACCCCGTCCTGCTGGCCCGCGACGTGGCCGGTGCCGACCAGTTCACCGACGGGCGGGTCGAACTCGGGCTCGGCGCGGGCTACGTGCAGGCGGAATTCGAGGCCGCGGGCATCCCGTTCGAAAGCGGAAGCAAGCGCGTCGAGCACCTGGAACAGACAGTGGTCACATTGCGCGGCCTGTTCGCCGATCCGGAGTATCAGCCGCAACCCGCGCAGCCGTCGGGACCGCCCGTGCTCATCGGCGGATGGGGTGATCGCTTGCTCGGCGTCGCCGCGCGGCACGCCGACATCATCGCCTTCACGGGTGCGGCGGCCGCGCGCAACGGCGGGCCACTGCAGATGGCCGGGCTCGACGAGATCGAGGAGCGCGTCGCCTACGTGCGGGATCTGCTCGGTTCACGGCTGGACAAGGTCGAGTTCAACATCCTCGTGCAGCGGGTGGTGCCGCCCGAGGAGCGCGCGAGCGTGCTGGAGGTCTTCGGTCCGGCGCTGCCGCCGGACGTCGCCGACTCCCCGGAGGAACATCCGATCCTGCTCATGGGCACTCCCGAGGAGATGGCCGACCGCCTGCGCGATCGGCGCGATCGCTACGGCATCACCTACATCACCGTTCTCGAGGACAGCATGGAGAAGTTCGCCCCGGTCATCGCGTTGCTGCGCTGAACCGCCGGACGCGAGTCACGGCAGCGGATCGATGATGACGCGCGGATCGATCTGCCTGAGCCGTCTCGGACGGCTGGTCAAGCAGGGCCAGGTACGGGCGACCGCCTCGCGGGTGACATGGCCCGCGGCGACGAGGGTGTCGTCGGCGGAGGCCGCGCCGTCGAGTGGTGTGAGCGGCGGGCTCACGGTGCGGTCGAACGACGGGACGACGGTGTGCGGCAGGCCGACCAGCACGGCCAGGATGTCGAGTCGATCGGCCGGAATGTGCGTGCGCGCCGCCGCGAGAACGGTGCTCGGAACGACGATGGTGTTTCCCGCGTCGACCGTCGCCCAGACGACCGCTTGGGCGTAGTTGGCGCGGTTGGCGAACGCGACGACGGCGGCGGCGTCGAAGACGATTCCGCCGAGTGCGCGGGTGGTCACGCCGCGCCTGCGTGCCGTACGTCCACCTCCTCGCCGGGTAGTAGCGGTGGCGTCGGCACGGCGTGGTCGGGCAGCGTGCGGGTGGCCTTTCGCGGTCTGTGCTCCCGAAGCGGCGGCATGCCCACGACTCTAGCCGGGTGCGTCCTCGCGCTGGACGATCACGCGGGTTTGTGCCACAGCAGTGTGTAACGCCACATGAGCCGCCGTCGCATGCGCGCTCCGGGTAGGAGTTCCGCTGCGGCGGAGCGGATCTCGGCGTATCCGTCTACTGGGTCGCGCGTTCGCGCACTCGGCCAGGAGACGCGGTGGGCGAGGTCCATCGCCCGGGTGAGCGGCACCAGCGGGAAGTAGTGGAAGTCCGTGCGCGGCGTCATCTTCCACAACCCGACCACGGCGAGCACGCCGCCGGGCGCGACCAGGTCGCGCAGTGCCGTGAGCCCCGCCCGCAGCGAAACATGATGCAGCGTGGCCACGGTGGTGACGACATCGAAAGACCCCGCGTAGTCGAGGAAGTCGACCTGTTCGAGCGACACGCCCGTCGTCGCAGGGGCTGCGGCGATGACGTCCGGGTCGACGTCGATCCCGGTGACCGCCAGCCCGCGTCCGGCCAGTTTGCCCGCCAGCAGCCCGTCCCCGCAGCCGATGTCGAGGGCGGTGCGCGCGGAGAGTGGCACCTGCTTCAACAGCCAGGGGTGGTAGCGGGTGTTGTGATTCCAGTAGGGATCGTCGCGCACGCTGTCATCGTAAGGCGGTGGCTAGCCGTTGGGCTCCGTCACCGTGAACCGCTGGGCACCGGTCACCCGCAGCAACTCCAGGGCCGACGCTTCCCGGCTGCCGGGCGCCGCTGAATAGACGACGACGGCTTGGTCGGTGTCCGGGACGAGCAGGGTGTCGCAGTCCAGCCGCAACGAGCCCAGGTCCGGGTGATCGATCGTCTTGGTCGCGCTGCGCCACTGGCCCGACCGCCGTGCGTTCCACAGTTGCTCGAATCGTGGACTGCGGGAGCGCAGTTCGGAGACGAGGCGTAGCAGGCCGGGATCATCGGGGTAGCGCGCGCGGGCGCCGCGCAGGCTGGCGACCGAGAACGCCGCGGCATTGTCGGCCTCGGCGGGTGTCATCATCACCCGTCCGGGTTCGGTGCCGAGGAAACGCTGCCAGATGATGTTGCGCTGGGTGGGCGGCCACACGGAGAAAATCGCCGAGCAGCGCGGTCGCCATCGGATTCCAGGCCAGCAGATCAGCTTTCGCCGACAGCACCAGCGCGGGCAGATCCGCCATCCGGTCCAGCAGACGCAAGACGCTGGGCCGCACCACCATGTCGATGCGGCCCTCCTGCGGAGGCGCCGCGCCCGCGAACTGGAACAGCAGCGTGCGGTCCTCGTCATTGAGCCGCAACGCGCGGGCCAGCGCGGCCAGCACCGAGCTGGACGGACGGGGACCGCGCCCCTGTTCCAGCCGCACCACGTAGTCCACGCTGACGCCGGCGAGCTGGGCGACCTCCTCGCGCCGCAGTCCCGGCACCTGCCTGCGCGAGCCCGCGGGCAGCCCGACGTCCACCGGATGCACTCGCTCGCGCGCCTGCCGGAGCAACGCGGCCAGCTCGGTTCGATCCACACCCCGATCATGCCGCAGCCGGTCGGCGCGGGGGTGGGATCGCTGCTCCCAGGAGTTGGCAGCCCTGGTGCCGAGGCGCCGGACAGGTGACGCTGGCGCCGTGAACGACACGACTACGGCCCTGGTGACTGGGGCGAACAAGGGTTTGGGACGCGAAACCGTCCGCAGGTTGGCGGGTTTGGGCTGGCGGGTATTCCTGGCCGCGCGGGACGAGAAGCTGGGGGAGGCGGCTGCGGCGGAGCTGACCGCGACGGGGGCGCCGGTCGAGTTCGTCCCGCTCGACGTCACCTCTGCCGCATCGATCGCGGCCGCGGTCGAGCAGCTCCGGCAGCGCACCGCGCGGCTGGACGTGCTGATCAACAACGCGGGTATCGGAGGTACCCGGAAGCTGCCGGATCAAGTCGAGGCCGCGGACATGCGCGCGGTGTTCGAAACCAATGTCTTCGGTCCGGTGCAGGTGACGAACGCGTTCTTGCCGCTGCTGCGTGCCGCTGAGCAGCCGCGGATCGTGATGGTGTCCAGCGGTATCGGTTCACTGGCGCGGACCTCCGACCCGGCCCGCATCGAATCCACGTTGCTCGGCCTGCCGTATCCGGCATCGAAGACGGCGCTGAACATGATCACCTCGCAGTACGCCCGCGCGCTTCCCGGCATCCAGGTCAACGCGGCCGACCCCGGCTACACCGCGACGGACCTGAACGGTCACTCCGGTTTCCAGACCGTCATCGAGGGGACCGACGCGATCGTGCGGCTGGCGACGCTCCCACCAGATGGACCGACCGGCGGTTTCTTCGACCGTACCGGGCCGGTCCCGTGGTGAGCCCGAGGACGAGACCGGCGATCCCCGAAGGCACACGCCGCGTGGCTGCGCATGGTCACGGCGTCGCGGCCCCGTCGGTCCGCGCGGCGATCAGCGGGCGCCTCCGTTGACGTACAGCGTCTGGCCGCTGACGTAGCTCGCCTCGTCGCTGGCGAGGAACGCGATGACCGCCGCGACTTCGTCGGGCTGTCCCACCCGGCCCAGCGGCGTACGGTCGGCGGCGGCCTTCTGGTGGTCTTCGGCGGTCACACCGACCCGGTCGGCGGTGGCGGCGGTCATTGCGGTGGCGATGTAGCCGGGCGCCACCGCGTTCACCGTGATGTTGTAGGGCCCCAGTTCGAGCGCGAGCGTCGCGGTGAGCCCCTGGATGCCTGCCTTGGCGGCGGCGTAGTTGGCCTGGCCGCGATTGCCGAGCGCCGACCGGCTCGACAGCGACACGATCCGGCCGTACCGCTGGGCCACCATGAACGTCTGCGCGATCTGGGCGCAGTGATACGCGCCGGTCAGATTGACCGCGAGTACCGCGTTCCAGTCTTCCTCGGCCAAGCGGAAGAACAGGTCGTCACGCGTGATGCCCGCGTTGTTCACCAGGATCTGCGGGCTGCCCAGATCGGTTGCGACACGGTCGAATACGGTTTGCACCGACGTGCGGTCGGTGACATCGCAGACGTAACCGCGCGCCACGCCGCCCGCCGCGGTGATCCGTGCGGCGGTCTCCTCGGGATCGTTGCGGTCGAGTACGGCCACGGCGGCGCCCTCGGCGGCGAGGCGCAGCGCGGTCGCGGCGCCGATGCCCTGAGCCGCGCCGGTGACGACGGCGATCCGGTGGGTGAAGCGGTGCATCGGAGGTACTCCTGTCAGAACGCGGCGACGCCGGTCAGCGCGCGGCCGATGAGCAGTTTCTGGATCTGGCTCGTGCCCTCGTAGAGGGTCATCACCTTGGCGTCGCGCAGGTACTTGCCGACGGGGAACTCGTCGATATAGCCGTAGCCGCCGAACACCTGCACCGCGCGATCGGCCGCGCGGACCGCGGCCTCGGAAGCGAACAGCTTCGCCTGCGACGACGCCAGGGCGAATTCCTCGCCGCGGTCGACGAGATCGGCGACCCGCCACACCAGCAGCCGCGCCGCCTCGACGTCCAGCGCGATGTCGGCGAGCAGTTCCTGCACGAGCTGGTGGGCCGCGATCGGCTTGCCGAACTGTTCCCGTTGAGTGGCGTAGCAGACGGCGGCGGCCAAGCACGCCTTGGCCAGCCCGACGCAACCGGCCGCGACCGACATGCGGCCCTTGGCCAGCGCCGCCATCGCCACGGTGAAGCCTTTGCCCTCGGCGTGCAGGCGGGCGTTGTCGGGCACGCGCACGCCGTCCAGTGCGAGTTCGGCGGTGGCCTGTCCACGCAGCCCGAGCTTGCCGTGGATCTCCCGGGCGCTGAAGCCGGGGGAGTCGGTCGGCACCAGGAAGGCGCTGATCCCACGATGTCCTTCGCCGCCGGTACGGGCGAACACGAGCGCTACATCGGCCCAGGTGCCGTTGGTGATGAACATTTTCGTGCCCGACAGCACCCAGTCCGAGCCGTCACGCACCGCGCGGGTACGCAATTGCGCGGCGTCGGATCCGGTACCGGGCTCGGTGAGCGCGAAACAGCCCAGCGCCTCGCCCGCGACCAGCCGCGTGAGCCAGGTCTGCTTCTGCTCTTCGGTGCCGAAGTGGTGAATCGACTTGGCGACCAGGCCGAGCGAGACCGAGACGATGCCGCGCACGGACGAGTCGCCGCGCCCCAGTTCCTCCAGGACCAGGCAATACGTGAGGTGGTCGCCCCCGCTGCCGCCGTACTGCTCGGGGATGGTGAGCCCGAGAAAACCCAGTTCGCCGAGCCGGGCGACGATCGACCGGTCCACCTGTTCGTCGCGATCCCACCGTGCGGCGTGCGGTGTGATCTCCCGGTCGACGAAATCGGCCGCGAGCTGCCGCGCCGCCTTCTGCTCGCCGGACAGTTCGAGGTTCATGGTCGGTAGGCTAGGAGAGTTAAACTAGCGACGCAAGTTTTCTGCGTCACATGACCCCGAGACCTGAACCGAGCGCTGCTCCGTGATGCGCGCAGGTCGGCTTCGGCGGATGTGGGCGGGGTGCCGGTCGCGGTCAGGCGGTGGCCGCCCGCGTTCGCTCGCGAGCCGGGCGGGGAACTCGGTGAGGTCGGATCTGTCACGGTTTCGCCCTATGGCTGTTGATGGGCAAGAACGCCGTGCCAGCCGACAACGCACCGAAAGAAGGAGAAGCTGATCAACTTGAACGGCCCGGTGCTTCCTGACACCTCGGGCACGGCGACGGGAAATCTCGATGGGCAGGTCGGTCGACGGTGTGATCATCGGCCACGGTCAGGCGGTGACCGCTCCGAATTCCGTCGCGAGCCAGGCGGGGAACTCGGTGAGGTCGGTCAGCACCACGTCCGCGCCCGCCGCGCGCAGTTCCTCGGCCGTGCACGGCCCGGTGCTGACGCCGACCGCGAAGACGTCCGCGGCGCGCGCGCCGTTCATGTCGCCGACGTGGTCGCCGACGAACAGATTAGCGCCCTGCTCGCGCAGCGTCGCCGCCTTGCCCGCCGACCAGAGGTCGCCGGCGAGATGATCGACGCGCCAACCGAGTTCGGCGATGTGCAACTGTGCCAGCGGAGCGTGCTTGCCGGTGACCACCACGACTCGTCCGTCGCGGGCCTCGACGGCCGCGAGCGCGGCCTGCGCACCCGGCATCGGGGGAATGCTCGAGACGATCGTCGGATAGAGCGCACGGTAGCGAGTCACCAGGGCCGGAACGAGATCCTCCGGCGCGCCCGCTTCGACGAGCAGGGTGGCCAGCGGCGGGCCGAGCCGATCGGCGAAAGTCGTCCCGCACAGCGGCAGATCGAACTCGACGCCGAGCAGGTCGATGGCCCTGGCGACGCCAGGCCGCGAGTCGATCAGCGTCATGTCCAGGTCGAAGCCCACGGTCCAGGTCACCTGATCGACCCTAATCGCCCGCGCGGCGGCGTGCCGGTCCGGCTGTTGTGATTCACAACTCGGCCGGGCGGGCGGTGGGATCGTCCGAGCTGGGTCGCATGACGGCGGCAGCCGTCATGATCCACGTGGAACCGCCGCGGCACTCGATGCCACGTAACAAACTGTGCTGCTTGGCATTACGGCAGCGAATGCAAATCCGCGTCAGGTGTAGCGCGGCGGCGCCGCGCGCTTGCGTAGCCGCTGACCGGGCTGATCTCCCTCCGATCTACTCCGCTCAGTGCCCCGATCCGCTCCCTGGTGCAGCGGAACAGATCGCCGGACTCTTCTTCGCGGCGGGGTGAGTCAGGAGCCGGTCGGCGGAGTCGCGTCGAGGCGCGGTTCGGCGAGGGTGGAGCGCTTGCGTCCGTATCCGAGGTAGACCGCGATGCCGACCAGTACCCACACGCCGAACCGCACCCAGGTCAGCGCGTTCAGCGTGGTCGCGAGCAGTACGCAGCCGATCAGCGCGAGCACGGGAACCACGGGCACCAGCGGGGTGCGGAACGGGCGCTCGCGCTCGGGCTCCGCCCGGCGCAGCACCAGCACGCCAACGCACACCACCGCGAACGCCGACAGCGCGCCGATGTTCACCAGTTCCACCACGATGTCGATCGGCAGCAGGCCCGCGATCATCGCGCCCAGCGCTCCCAACAGCAAAGTCAGCCGCACCGGAGTGGCGCGTTTGCCGGTCGCCGCGAGGGAGTAGGGCAGCAGCCGGTCGCGGCACATCGCGAACATCAACCGCACCTGCGCGTAGACGATCAGCAGCAAGCCCTTGGTCAGCGCGATGATGGAGGCGATCACGATGACGTCGCCGATCCAGCCGATGCGCACCGCGCCGAACGCGGTGGCGATGGGCGCGCTGTTGTTCAGCGTCGCGAACGGCACCATGCCGGTGAGCACGGCGCTGACCAGTGCGTAGAGCACGGTGGCGATGAGCACCGTGCCGATGATGGCGAACGGTACGTCGCGGCGCGGGTTGCGCGCCTCCTCCGCCGACGCGGCCACCACGTCGAAACCGAGGAAGGCGAAGAACGCGATCGCGGCGCCGCCGATGATCCCGCCGACCCCGAACGGCGCGAACGGCGTCCAGTTGTCCACGCTCACGTGCGGGGCGCCGACGGCGATTACCAGCACCAGCACGCCGATGGTCACCGCGACCAGCGCCTTGGTGATGCGCGCGGTGAACGTCACCTCACCCACCAGCACCGCGACGACGGCGGCGACGATCAGTACGGCGGGCAGGTTCACCACGCCGCCTTCTCCGGGCCCCGCGACGAGTGCGTGCGGGACGGTGATGCCGAACAGTGAGTCGAGCGCGGACACCGTGGTCGCGGACCAGCCGATCGCCACCGCGGCGCCCGCGATGACGAACTCGAGCAGGAGGTTCCAACCGACCAGGAACGCCGGAGCCTCGCCCAGGGTCGCGTAGGTATAGGTGTAGGCGCTACCGGAGACCGGCACCATCGCCGCGAGTTCGCTGTAGCACAGCGCCACCAGTACGCAGACCGTTCCGGCCAAGACGAACGACAGCATGATGGCGGGCCCGGCCTTCTCCGCGGCCGCCACGCCCGTGATGACGAAGATTCCCGCGCCGACGATGGTGCCTACTCCCATAGCGGTGAGATCGAGCCGACCGAGCCTGCGCGCCAGCGTGGGCGCGCCCGCTTCGGTCGCGGTGTCGGGCAGGCGGCGGCGCCATCGCCGGGCTGATGCGGTGGTCATGACTCCCTCAGGAACGGTCCGTCGGTCGCGGCCGGTGTGCCGGACAGATAGACCATTCTCGCCGCGTAGCAGCGCGTGGGAATAACTGGGGTGTTGCGCTCAGCTGCCGGATGACGTCGCGAAGGGCGTCGCGGCGGCGATGCGCTCGGTGCGGTTGGGATGCCGCCACAGGCCTTTGCGCTCCAGGATCGGCAGCACGCCTTCGCCGAACCAGTACGCCTCTTCCAAGTGCGGATAGCCGGAGAGGATGAAGTGGGTGATGCCCAGGCGTGCGTATTCGGCCAGCCGTTCGGCGACTTCGGCATGCGAGCCGACCAGTGCGGTGCCCGCGCCGCCGCGGACCAGGCCGACGCCCGCCCAGAGGTTGGGCGCGATCTCCAGCCGTTCGGTGCTGCCGCCGTGCAGTTCCAGCATGCGCCGCTGGCCTTCGGATTCACTGCGCGCCAGGTTCGCCTGCACCCGCTCGATGTCGGCGGGGTCGATGCCGGCCAGCAGCCGGTCGGCCTCGGCCCAGGCCTGCTCGGAGGTGTCACGGCTGATCACGTGGATGCGCAGGCCGTAGTCGAGGACGCGTCCGTGGTCCACCGCCAGACGGCGGATCCATTCCAGCTTCCTGCTCACCGCGAGCAGCGGCTCGCCCCAGGTCAGGTAGGTGTCGCTGTAACGCGCCGCGATCGGGCCCGCGGGTTCGGAGGAACCGCCGAAGAACACCGGCGGCACCGGGTCCGGTCGATTGCTCAGCAGTGCCTGCTCGACTCGGATGTGTTCGCCTTCGAACGTCACCGGCTCGGTGGAGGTCCACAGTTCCCGCACCACGTGCAGGAATTCGCCGGTGCGTGCGTAGCGCTGGGACTTGTCCAGGAAGTCACCGTAGGCCTGTTGCTCGTGCGGCTCGCCACCGGTCACCACGTTGAGCAGCAGCCTGCCCCTGGAATGCCGCTGGAAGGTGGCCGCCATCTGTGCCGCGAGCGTCGGGCTGACCAGCCCGGGGCGGAATGCCACCAGGAACTTCAGCGTCTCGGTGGTCTCCACCATCATCGCGGTGGTCAGCCAGGCGTCCTCGCACCACGCGCCGGTGGGGGTGAGCACGGCCTCGAACCCGTTGTCCTCGGCGGCGGCGCCGATCTGGTTCAGATACCGCAGGCTGGCCGGGCGGTCACCGGACATGAAGGTGCCGTGCCCGCCCGCGACCAGTCCGCGGGAATCGCCGTAAGTGGGGAGGAACCAGTGGAACGACAGACTCATGCTGAGCCAACTCCCTTCCGGAGACCGCGGCCGAGCCACCGCGGTGACCAGCGCGCACGCGAAGCGACCCGAACCGGTGTCGCGGTCATAACGGCCCCGCGGCACCTCGGGTGGGACAGATCAGGCGGTGCGCCTTGAAGGCGCGCCGCAGTGATCCATGCTGGGCGCTCCGCCGGCTCGGGTCACGATTTGAAACCAAGCCGGTTTTTATTCCGGTCTCGGTGCGTGTCACTATTCGTGACTAGACGTAACCATGAATAACACGTAATCTGGCCTCAGCACGCACCCTCAGGTGTGCGAGGCGGACCGGACGAAACGAGTACCTCAATGACGCGGCATGTCGACGTATTGATCATCGGCGCTGGCCTGTCCGGAATCGGCATGGCCTGCCATCTCACCAAAGAGCAGACGGGACGCAGTTACGCGATCCTGGAACGCAGGCACGCCGTCGGCGGCACCTGGGATCTGTTCCGTTACCCCGGCATCCGCTCCGATTCCGACATGTACACCTTCGGCTACGGCTTCCGCCCGTGGAACGGCACCAAGGTCCTCGCCGACGGCCCGCACATCCGCCATTACATCGAGGAGACGGCGGCCGAGTACGGCGTCACCGAGCACATCCGGTTCGGTCGCAAGGTCACCACGGCCCGCTGGTCGAGCGAGACGGCCACCTGGACGGTCGAGGCGCTCGACGAGCAGACCGGCGAGACCGAGATCTACACCAGCGACTTCCTGGTCGGCTGCACCGGCTACTACGACTACGACAACGGCTACCGTCCGCAGTTCCCCGGTGAGGAGAACTTCGGCGGGCGCATCGTGCATCCCCAGCACTGGCCGGAAGACCTCGACTACGCCGGCAAGAGGGTGGTGGTGATCGGCTCCGGCGCCACCGCGATCACTCTGATCCCGGCCATGAGCGACGCGGCGGCGCACGTCACCATGCTGCAGCGCTCGCCCACGTATATCACCGCGCTGCCCGCCGACGACCCGGTCGCGGTGGGGATGAAGGCCGCCAAGGTACCCGAGAAGCTCGCCTACCGGATCGGCCGGGCCCGCAATATCGCCCTGCAGCGCGCGAGCTTCCAACTCTCCCGCACCAACCCGGAGGCGGCGAAGAAGCTGCTGCTGGCCGCCGTGCGGATGCAGGTCGGCCCCGGTATCGACATGCGGCATTTCACGCCGAGCTACAACCCGTGGGACCAGCGGCTGTGTGTGGTGCCCAACGGCGACCTGTTCAAGGTGCTGCGCAGCGGCAAGGCTTCCATCGTCACCGACCGCATCGAGACCTTCACCCAGACCGGCATCCGCTTGGCCTCCGGTGCGGAACTGCCCGCCGATCTGGTCATCAGCGCCACCGGCCTGAGCGTGCAGATGCTCGGCGGCATGACCCTGGAGATCGACGGTGAGCCGGTGGTCACCCGCGACCGGGTGGTCTACAAGGGGAGCATGCTCGACAGCGTGCCGAACGCGATGATGGTGCTCGGCTACACCAACGCGTCCTGGACGTTGAAAGCGGACTTGGCGGCCGAGTACTTCTGCCGGGTGCTCAACCACATGAAGAAGAACGGTTTCACCCGGGTCGAGGCCGTCGCCACCGAGCGCGACCGAGGCGCCGACTCGGTGATGGGCGGGGCACTGACCTCCGGCTACATCCGGCGCGGCGACGCGGTGATGCCGCGGCAGGGCACCAATGGCCCGTGGCAGGTGATCAACAACTACTTCCGCGATCGCAAGCTGCTGCGCAAGGGCGCGCTCGAAGACGGGGTGCTGACCTTCAGCCGGACCGAGAAGTCGACCGTCCCACGGCCGCTGGAAGGTACGCGCAGCGCCTGACCGCCTGCGTGCGCCGCACCGCGGCGGGCACGACGAGGTGCTCGTCGCGGAGTGGGGCGCAGCGTGATTTGCGGGTAGTCCGCGCTTACGGATCCGCCGTGGCCTTTTCGAATCTCGCCGAAGACAACCATGGACGCGAAACAGCGAATGCTCAACGATCGCTGCACTGCGACGCGACGGTGCGTCGGCCGGTGTGATGAGGGAGAGCATGAGCGTGATGACACGCAGCAAGTTTCTGGTAGGCGCGGTAGTCGCCACAACTTTGGCACTGCTTTCGACCGCATGCGGTGGCGGGGAGGTGCGTACCTCCGGCGGTGTGCCGGTCCTGCGGTATCAAGGCTGGGCCTCGCAAGTCGTCATTCCCGAGCTCGCGGAGGATCTCGGCTTCTTCGAAGGCAAAGTGAAACTCGAATGGCAGGGCAACACCATCAGTGGTCCCCAGGACATCCAATCGGCGGCGACCGGTCAGGTGG
The DNA here is from genome assembly GCF_053601535.1 of Nocardia sp. NPDC004718. Classification (NCBI taxonomy): domain Bacteria; kingdom Bacillati; phylum Actinomycetota; class Actinomycetes; order Mycobacteriales; family Nocardiaceae; genus Nocardia; species Nocardia sp. NPDC004718. Next base: position 61,031 of record NZ_JBSGCA010000020.1, on the reverse strand, counting down.
ACTTCGGCGGCGCGTTCGGGGGCGCGGTGGCCAAACTGGCGCAGGGCGGAGCACCGATCACGGCGGTGGTGAACTACTACGGATCCGATGAGAAGACGTTCACCGGATTCTACGTGCCCGACAACAGCCCGATCAGGACTCCGAAGGATCTGCTGGACAAGAAGATCGGGGTGAACACCCTGGGTGGTCAGTCCGAGGCGGACATCCACACCGAGCTGAAGAAGGCCGGTTTCACCGAGCAGCAGATCAAGTCGGTTCAGCTGGTGGTGCTGCCGCCGCCGAATACCGAGGACGCCGTGCGGCGCGGCCAGGTCGATGTCGCCGCCTTGAGCGGACAGTTCCAGCAGCGCGCGATCGCCAATGGCGGCCTTCGTCCGGTCTTCACCGACTACGAGGAATTCGGCCCGTTCAACGGCGGCCAGTACGTCTTCCGCAACGACTTCATCGCCAAGAACCCCGATAGTGTCCGGGCATTCGTCGACGGAGTCGCCAAGGCCATCGAGTGGCAGAAGACGACTCCCCGTGACCAGGTCATCGCCAAGTTCACCGAAATCATCGAGAAGCGAAAGCGTTCCGGAGAGGACGCTTCGTCGGTGAAGTACTGGCTTTCGGTCGGAGTGCCCGCCGTCAACGGCGCGATCGTCGACGCCGACTTCCTGCGCTGGGAGGATTGGCTGCGGGATACCGGCGCGGTCACCGGTTCGTTCGAGCCGTCGAAGTTCTATACGAACAAGTACAACTCGCAGGCTCCGAAGTAACGCATGCGACGGATCGGGCTCGCGTTGCCGAGCCTGATCCGTCCACCCCATTTCGATCAGGCCGGGAGACGGTGGCTACGGCTGAATCGTGGGTTGGTTCCAGGGGATATACACCGGAACGTATCGAGCCATCACCCCGGCGCCGAGCGCCGACACACCTCCGATGGCGAGGACCGCCACGGCCAGTGGACCTATCGCCGCCAGTCCGCTGATGACCAGGGGCCCCACGAAGAATCCGCCGTCATGGGTGAGCCGCCAGGCGGCGAGGAACTCGGCACGGCCTGCGGCGGGCGCGATATCGGCGCCGATGGTCATGATGACACCGTTCCCGATGCCGTTGCCGATGCCCATGACGATCGCCGCGAGACCGAGTGTGAGCGCCGAATCGGTCAGCGGCACCGACAAATACCCGACGGCCAGGATGACCAACGACGGCACGGCGATGAATCTCCTGCCGTACCGGTCCATCAAATGGCCTGCGGGATAGGCGCACAGTACATCGAGGCCCGCCCCGATGCCGAAGATCAGGCTCGCGGTAGCAGCGTCGACGCCGAGATGATCGGCCCACAGCGGCAGTACGGCTTCCCGTGACGAACGCGCCGCACCCATCAACAACGACCCGGCTCCGAGCGTCAGCAACAGCGCGCGATGTGCTCGCGTGATCTCGACCAGGGACAGCGGCGGTTTCGGTATCGCTCCGGCGGCCGAGGTCTGCGGGTCAGGCAGCCGGGCCATCAGCCATCCGGCGATCGCGATGGCGATCAACTGGACGACGAATCCACCGCGCGTGCCGAGGCCTGTGATAGCGGCCGCACCGAGAAATGGTCCGGCGAAGAATCCCAGTCGCATAGCCCCGCCGAATAACGACATCGCCCGCGCTCGGCGTTCGAACGGCACCACTTCCGACAAATAGCTCATTCGAGCCAATCCCCAGACCGCATTGGAAAGTCCGACGATTATCAGCCCTGCACCCAGAATCGGCACCGTCGGTGCGAACAAGCACAACAGCACGCCGATCGAACCGGCCGTACTCGCGGCGATGATGGAAATCCGCTCACCGAGCCGGGCGACGACCTGGCCCGCGGGAATGTCGCCGAATATCTGCCCGAGGCCGACCAGGGCGACGGTCAGACCAGCGACGGCGGCCGACGCGCCCAGGTCGAGCGCGGTGAGCGCCATGACCGGCGCCGCGGCTCCCATGCCGATCCCATACGCCGCCGCGGGCACATAAACGGTGAACAACAGTGGTCGAAGTGAGGGAAGTTCGACCGACGATCCGTCCTGCCGGTAGGTGGTCATGCGACAACTCGAATATGCGCCGGTAAGTAATGCGCCATGCACAGATAGGATGATGGGACCATATGGCCCCACAGTACGGATATTCTCCCCCGCTCCATATTGTGAAAATCGCGGTGATTTTTATTTCGATACCACCGGGTCCCGCTCTCGGGTTCGCGTCAGGAATCCGTGCGAGCCGGTGTCCGTACGGCTATTTCGCCGCTCAATGCGTAGTCGCCGGACAGTTGCAGTCGGTCTCCGCTCCAGAATCGGCCCGGGTCGTACCAGTCGGGGCTGCGGCGCTCGGGCAGCAGACCCATCGCTTGGTATGTGGCGGCGACGATTTCGGCACAGTACGCGTTCTCCAGCTCGCGGGCGGTCGATCCACTCGTCTTCCTGCGGGGCAGCCGCGCACGACCGCGGAGCCAGCGCCCCGCCAAGCCCGCGGTGGAGGGGAACGGAGTGCCGTCGAGCCGGGCGATGGCGCGCAGCGCGCCGTCCTCCATGGCGCGGGTGGCGGGAGGGTTCAACTGGCGCAACCATGCCTGCTGACCGTAACGGTGTGTCCAGACCAGCACGGCATCGCGCAGATTGTGCAACTGGGCGCCACGGTGCGCGGTTCCCGACCACATGTCGGTGAGTGATCGTCCGAGTTCCGCGTGCCAGATCAGCGCGGGCAGGTCATCGATCACGACGGACATCCCGACATGGTTCACCGGACTGTTCGTCGTCATGCGAATCACCCGGTCGGCTGTGGAATGGCCACGGAAAAGCCAGATGTCACCCGTCCTGGTGACCTCGACCGCTCGGTCGAGATCGATGCCCGTCCCCGTCATGGTCGTAGCCTATGCGGTATGAGGTGGTGGAAGGCAGTGGGATTGGCGGGTGTGGCCGGTGTGGTTGCCACCGGTGTCGTGGTGGTGCGCGCCGAGCGCCGCCGCCGTGCCTACACCCCGGACCAGGTGCGCGAACAACTGCACGCGCGATTGGCCCAGGCGGCGTCGGCCGCGGCGAACGTCGAAACCGCCCGTGCGCAGCCACAACCCGCGCCGGGGCTCAGCGAGCGTGTCCGGCGGTTGTTCCGTCGCTGGTCGAGACGGGAGTAGTCGGCGCGAGCCAGCGCAGACGGCGGTTCACAAAGTGATAGGCGCCATCGGGGCGAGGCCGAGTTCGGCGAGCGCGGCCGCGCCGCGTGCGGCATGCTCGCCACCGGCGAGCACCGCGGTGCGCGCCGACTGGTAACGGCAACCGGCGGCGTCGAACGCGGCCGCCGTGGCGAGCAGCCGTTCCAGGTCACCGGCATGCAGTGCCGCGGCGCGCTCCACGATGGCACCGGCGAGGGGATTTCCGGCGACGACGGTCCTGGCCTCGGCGAGGCGATCGCCTGCATCGGGCGCCTCGGCGAGCACGGCGGCTTCAGCGCGCAGCGCCACATACCAGTGCAGCCAGATCCACGTGACCCATCGCCACACCTCGCCGGGCTCGGATGCCGTCCGTTCCAGCGCCTCGTTCACCTGACCACGGTGGAGCAGGGCGAGCGCATCGAAGACCGCGCCGTAGCCGTGGGTGTGCGCTGGTGACGTGCCGAGTTGGCTTGTGACAGCGTCCCATTCGGCCCGAGCGTCATCGTCGCCGCGTAGGTCGTGGATCATCGCCACGCCCGCTACCGCCGGACCGAGGACCGACTTGACGGGATCGCCGACCCGATGCCACGACTCCAGGAACCGGATGCTGTTGGTGCGAACCCCCTCGACGTTGCCCGCCAGCGTATCGGTCACCAGCAGCCAGCTCGTCGCACGATGTCCCACCTCGGCGAGCAACGGATGATCCGCGAGCTGCTGGGCCCATCGGCGCGCGCCCCGCAGGTCACCCGCCCCGAGTCCGGCTTCGGCGGCCTCGCCGAGCGCGTCGATCAGCTCATGGGTACCGGCTGGGGTATGCGGAGCGGACTTCAGCAACACCATTCGGCTGCGCGCGACGGCTGCTGCGGCGAAGGTGTCACCGGCCATGCTGTGCGCGCCGGCGAGTGTGTCGAGCGCAGCGGACTCCGCGAGCGGATCACCTGTGCGCCTGGCGAGTTCGACGGCACGTTCGGCGCGCGCGATGGTCTCGGGCACGAGGTCGTCGGATGACTGTGGGCCGGTGAGGGCATCGGTGAGCGCTCGTCCGGCTTCGGCCAGCGCCACGGCGGCCTGGGCGGCCGGGTCAGCACCGGCGAGCTGCCGCGCCTCGGTGATGAGCGCGATGGCTTCCTCCGGTGCCAGGGGCCGGACGAACTTGCTCGCGAACCGGTAGCCGTTGGCAGCGGCGGTCGCTAGGTCGCGGGCGGCGCCGGCGGAGTCGCCGGACCTGAGGGCCGCCTCCGCGGCCGCGCGGTGCAGGCGGTGCATATCTTCGCCCCGCATCTGACATCCGGCCGCGGCAGCGGCATGGCGCAGCATCGAGGCGGCGGCGGACGGGTCGTCGGCGAGCGCGGCCGCCTGTTCGTAGCGCATCTGGGACTCACCGATCAGATTGCGGGTGAAGCACAGTCGCGCCAGATGCTGCGCGAAGCGGAGGGCATCCGCGCGGTGCTCCGGCTGATCGCCCGCCCACGCCATCGCGGCGCGGAAGTCGTCGGCCACCGCGTCGAATCGTGCCCGCCAGTCCGCTTTCACCACCGTCAGCTCGGCGGCCTCGGCCAGGCACCAGCGGAGGTGCCCCGCACGGGTGCCCGCCAGTTCACCGGTCTGCGTGAGCTGCTCCGTCCCGTACTGGCGGATGGTTTCCAGCGCCCGGTATCCGGTCCCACTCGGGTATGCCGTCACCGCGAGCAGGCTCTGCTCGGCGAGTCGGGCCAATCCGTCTGCGACAACGGCTTTCTCGGACGCCGCTACCTGCGCCGCCGCCTCGACGGTGAACGCACCCATGAAGACCGACACCCGGCGCAGGAGCACTCGATCGTCCGGCTCCAGCAAGGCGTGACTCCAGTCCAGCGCTGCCCGCACCGACCGGTGCCGGTCCTCGGCGCGGGGTCCCCCGGCGAGCATCCGGAGCTGGTCCGACAGTCCGGCTTCGAGACCATCCAGCCCGAGCGTCGTCCAGCGTGCGGCAGCCAACTCGATCGCCAGCGCCACACCATCGAGTCGCTCGCAGAAGGCGGCGACCTGGTCGCGAAGAGCGTGATTCGGCGGCCAGCCACCGGCGGCCGCGCGGTCCATGAACAGCCGGACCGCATCGGAGTCGCCATCGCCGGCCAAGGACATCGGCGCGACTGTATACACCCGCTCGAACGGCACCATCAGCCGGGCCCGGCTGGTCGCCAGCACCGTCAATCGCGGACATGTCGCGAGCAGTCGTTCGATGAACGGCGCCACCCCGTCGCGCACGTGCTCGCAGTTGTCCAGCACCAGCAAGGCGTGCCGGTCGGCCAGCGCGGTGAGCACCGACTCGTCCATGCCGCGGCCGGGCTGCTCGCCGAGGCCGAGCGCGAGGGCGACCGTACCGGCGATCACGCCGGTGTCCGCGCCGGTGACCGGCACCAGGTCGACGAACCACACCCCGTCGGTGTACGCAGCGGCCATCTCCGCCGCGACGGCCAGCGCAAGCCGGGTCTTGCCCACTCCGCCGGGACCGACCGCGGTCACCTGCCGGTAGTCGCCGATCATCTCGGTCAGCTCCGCGCGCTCCCGGCCGCGTCCGATGAAGGAAGTCAGTGGCCTCGGCAGGACCGGCGCCGGGTGCGGCCGGTCCTCGCGTACCGAAGCGGACGCGCGCTGGGCCAGTGCCCGCCGATCGGGCACCTCCAGTTTGCGCAGGAGTGAGGAGACGTGGCTCTCCACGGTGCGCACGGAGATGAACAGCTTCGCCCCGATCTCGGCGTTACTGAGATGTTCCCCCACCAGCGCCAGCACCTCGGCTTCCCGAGCCGAGATCTCCACCGTCGCCGCCATGGCACCGATTCTGCCGTATCCCTTCGCTCTCATACTTCTCGGTCTGTTTCCTTGGGTGCGGGTGGCTGCCGTAGTCGATCGGTGGCCCGATCAGTGGACGGTTCCGTGGTCGCCACGGATGTGGGTCGCAGTCGCCGGGAGAGATGCTGTGAGCACGCCCGGTTCGCCCGACAGAACGGCACACCGGGACGACGTGACCGACGAGTTCAGGAGTGATCATGACCAGCTCTCCCACCCAGGGAATCAAGACCGTGCTGCATCCCGTGTCCGACCTGGCGGCAGCCAAGGCGCTGTTCACCGCTTTGCTCGGCACGGCGCCGCAGACCGACTCGCCTTACTACGTCGGCTTCGAGGCCGAGGGCCAGCACATCGGGCTGGTGCCGAATGGCGGACCGCAGGGAATGACCGCACCGGTGGCCTACTGGCACGTGCCGGACATCGAGGCGAAGCTGGCGGAAGTGACCGCCGCGGGCGCCACTGTGGCGGAGTCTGCCCACGATGTCGGCGGCGGCCGCCTGGTGGCCACCGTCACCGACGTCGACGGCCACGTCCTCGGGCTGATCCAGGACCGATGATCGCCCGAACCACCATCGAAATCACCCCTGTCCGAGACGAAGGAGACACACTCATGACCGCGCAGAAGTCCGCCACCCGCACCAACGCCAAGGCCAAGACCGCGGTGGGATTCACCGACGAGGAACGCGCCGCGATGAAGGAGCACGCCCAAGAGTTGAAGACCGCCGCGCGCCGCGGCTCGCGCGCGACGAAGGCGGACGGGGAGAAGGACGTGCTCGAGAAGATCGCCGGAATGGCCGAATCCGATCGCGTCATGGCCGAGCGGGTGCACGCCGTCGTCCGAGCCAGCGCTCCGGATCTGTCGCCGAAGCTGTGGTACGGCATGCCCGCCTACGCCAAGGACAGCAAGGTCGTGTGCTTCTTCCAGAGCGCGGAGAAGTTCAAATCGCGGTACGCGACCCTCGGCTTCAGCGACATCGCCAACCTCGATGACGGCACCATGTGGCCGACGTACTTCGCGCTGACGAAGGTGACCGCCGCCGAGGAGGCGAAGATCGGCGAACTGGTGCGGAAGGCGGTCGGCTGAGCGCCGAAGCGTCAGGTCACGATGCGGAGTGGATGTTCCAGCAGATTCTTCAGCTGTTGCAGGAACTGTGCGGCCACGGCTCCGTCGATGGCGCGGTGGTCGGCGGACATGGTGACCCGCAGAATCTTGCGGGTCACCACTCGACCGTCGTCCAGACGCAGTTCGTCCGTGGCCGCGCCGACGGCCAGGATGGCGGCCTCCGGTGGGTTGATGACGGCGGTGAAGTGCTCGATGCCGAACATACCGAGGTTGGAGATGGTGAAAGTGCCGCCGCTCATCTCGTCGGTCCGCAACTTGCGCTCGCGGGCGCGTTCGGCTTTGTCCCTACTCTCGGCGGCGATCTCGGACACGCTCTTGCGGTCGGCGTCGCGCAGCACGGGAACGAGAAGGCCCGCGGGCGTCGCGACCGCCATACCGAGGTTGATGCCACGGTGCCGCAACAATTTGTCGCCCGCAAAGGAGACATTGACCGACGGGTTGTTCCGCAGCGTCACGGCGACGGCCTTGAGCAGCAGATCGTTGACGCTGACCTTCACACCTGTCTGCGCCAGCGTGGCGTTGACCTGTGCGCGGAAATCGAAGAGGTCGGTCACATCGATCGCGTTGGTCAGATAGATGTGCGGAGCTTGTTGTTTGCTCTCGGTGAGCCGCGTGGCCGAGACACGCTGGATGGTGGTCAGCGGAATTTCCTCGTAGTCGCCTGCGACCGGAGCGGGAAGCTCGCTCGGGGGAGCGGGGACGACTTTCCGCGGCGGATCGAGTTCGGCTGCACCATGGGCGGATTCGACATCCCGCCGGATGATGCGCCCACCGGGGCCGGTGCCGACGACGGTGGTGATGTCGACGCCGAGTTCGTCGGCGATCTTGCGCGCCAGTGGCGACGTCTTCTTTCGCTCCACCGTTGCGTGGGAGTCGACGGTGGGTTCGGTCACCGCGACAGCCGGAACCGGGCTAGTGTCCGGCTCCGTACCCTGTCCGGCAGGAGCTTGCTCGTCGGCCGGGGCGGGCGTGCCACCGTTCGGGCCGCTTGCGGTAGTTCCGCTGCCGTCGCCGATGACGCCGATGGGTGTTCCGATCGGCACTCGCGCGCCCTCACCGGCGAGGATCTGCTCGAGCACGCCGCTGTCGTACGCCTCGAGCTCCATGAGAGCTTTGTCGGTTTCGATCTCGGCGAGGATTTCGCCTTGTTCGACCGGATCGCCCACCTGTTTGAGCCAGGAGACGACGACGCCTTCCTCCATGGTGTCGGAGAGGCGGGGCATGGTGATTTCGGGCATGAATGTCCTCTGGTCTTTCAGCGTCGCTTGCCCACTGCCGCAAGGGTTTCCACCGCGGCGGTGTACAGCGAATCGGCCGACGGCAGGGCGAGCCGTTCGAGCGGCTTGGCATAGGGCAGCGGCACTTCGGCCATCGCCACCCGGCGAACCGGGGCGTCCAGGTAGTCGAAGGCGCCGTCGGAGATCGAGGCGGCGACCTCGGCGCCGATGCCGTAGGTGAGCCAGTCGTCCTCGCCGATCACGGCGCAGCCGGTCTTGCGGACGGACTCGATCAGGGTGGCACGGTCCAGCGGACGAAGGCTGCGCAGGTCGATGACCTCGGCCGAGAAACCGTCGGCGGCGAGTCGTTCGGCGACCTCGGAGCAGATCGTCGCCATTCGCGAGTAGCCGATCAGCGTGATGTCGGAGCCGGTTCTCGTGACCGCGGCCTTGCCGATCTGGGCGCTCGGAAGATCGTCCGGCACTTCGCCTTTGGTGTTGTACAGCGACAGGTTCTCCAGGAACAACACCGGATCGTCGTCTTCGATGGCGGCTTTCAGCAGCGCACGCGCGTCGGCCGGAGTGCTCGGCGCGACCACCTTCAGGCCCGGCACGAACGCGTAGTACAATTCCACATTCTGCGAATGCGTCGCGCCCAGTTGCTGCCCGCCCCCACCCGGGGTGCGGATGACCATGGGCACGCTGGTCTGGCCGCCGAACATGCCGTAGATCTTCGCGGCGTGGTTGACGATCTGATCCAGCGCCAGCAGCGAGAAATTGATCGTCATGATCTCGACGACCGGGCGCAGTCCGAGCATGGCGGCGCCGATGGCGGCGCCGACGAAACCCTCCTCGGCGATGGGAGTGTCGCGCACCCGCTTCTCACCGAATTCGGCCAGCAGTCCCGCGGTGATCTTGTAGGAGCCTTCGAAGATGCCGATCTCCTCCCCGATGAGGAAGACATCGTCGTCGCGCCGAATCTCCTCGCGGAGGGTCTCGCGCAGCGCTTCACGATAGGTCATGACAGCCACGGTGATGTCCTTAATGGGTGAAGAGGGGATCGGCGGGCAGGCGACGCGAATCGCCCGCCACAGGGGTCGCGTAGTTGTAGTCGAACAGGCTCGACGGCTCCGGATGGGGGCTGGCGTCGGCGAATTCGACCGCGGCGGCGACCGCGGCGGTCACCTCCGCTTCGAGAGCGGCGACGGACCGATCGTCCAGCACACCGGCGGCGAGCAGCGCGTCGCGCCAGCGCACGATGGGATCGTTGCCGCGGGCGATCGAGACAGCCTCTTCGGTCCGGTATTTCGCCGGGTCGACCACGGAGTGCCCTTTGAGACGGTGACTGACCGCCTCGAGCAGCGCGGGCTTCTTCTCGCGCCGAGCGGTTTCGATCAACTCACCGGCCACTTCGCGGACGGCCAGCACATCGGTGCCGTCGACACGCTCCCCGCGCATGCGGTAGGCGGCGGCGCGCTTCCACAGATCCGGCTCGGCGGAGGAGCGCTCGACCGTGGTGCCCATGCCGGTCTGGTTGTTGATCACCAGGAACACCACCGGCAGGTTCCACAGGGCCGCGATGTTCAGCGACTCGTGGAACGCGCCGATGTTCGTCGTGCCCTCACCCATCTGGCACACCACCACGTCGTCCTCGCCGCGGTAGTCGATGGCCAGCGCCGCGCCGACGGCCAACGGAACCTGGCCGCCGACGATGGCGTAACCGCCCAGCATGCGAGTCGCGGTGTCGTACATGTGCATGGAACCGCCCCAGCCCTTCGAGGTGCCGGTGGAGCGGCCGTACAGTTCCGCCATGACGCGGCCGGGCTCGATGCCTTTGGCCAGCGCGTATCCGTGCTCGCGATAGTTGGTGAACAGATAGTCGGTCGGGCGCATGGCCGCGCCGAGCCCGATCACGGTGGCTTCCTCGCCCAGGTTGAGATGGCAGTAGCCGCCGATCTTCGCCTGCTGATAGCTCTGGGCGGTGCGCTCCTCGAACCGGCGCACGAACAGCATGTCGCGGTACAGGCCGCGCAGGCTGTCGGGATCCTCCGCGGCGATGCGCGCGTCGGCCGCAACGGCATCGTCCTGCGTCCGTGCGGGTTCGGCGGCGTCACTCTTGTGCTCGTCCGCGACCGGCGTGGAGGTGCGTGCGGCCGTCGACCGAGCCGTCTTGCGACTCGGTTTGCGGGATGCGGTGCTGGTGGTCACGGCAGGCTCCTCAACGCTTCCGGGGCGGGATGTGCACGGGCAGTCCGAGTCCGGCCATGGCCGCCTCCATGCCGATCTCGCCGAGAGTGGGGTGGGCGTGGATGGTGTCGGCGAGTTCGTCGAGGGTCGCCTCGAGCGCAATGGCCAAGGCGCCTTCGGTGATCAGGTCGCTGGCCGACGGGCCGATGATGTGCACTCCGAGCACTTCTCGATGGCGCTGTCCGGCAACGATTTTGACGAAGCCCTCGGTTTCGCCGAAGGTCTTGGCCCGGCCGAGTGCCGCGAAGGGGAATCGGGCGGTGACGACGTCGTGCCCGGCGGCGCGGGCCTTCGCCTCGGTGAGCCCGACGCTCGCGATCTCCGGGTGGGTGAAGGTGGCGGCCGGGATCGCGGTGTAGTCGATGTGCGCCGGGTGTCCGGCGATCACGTCCGCGGCGGTGAGGCCCTGATGCGAGGCGACGTGGGCGAGCAGGGCACGCCCGGTGACGTCACCGATGGCGTAGACGTGTTCGACGCCGGTGCTCAGCCGTTCGTCGACGGGGATGAAGCCCCGCGGGTCGGTGTCGATTCCCGCGCGGTCCAGGCCGAGATCGGCGGTGTTGGGACGACGTCCGACGCCGACAAGTACCACGTCCGCGTCGAGTTCACCGGCGTGCTCGCCCGCGACGGTGACGCGCAGCGCATCGGTTCGCGCGATGGTTTCGACGGTCGAGCCGGTGAGCACGGTGATGCCACGCTTGGTGAACGACCGTCCCAGGGCGGCGCCGATGTCGGCGTCCTCCAGCGGCACCAGGGTGTCCTGTAGTTCGACGATGGTCACCTGGCTGCCGAAACTCGCGAACAGGCTGGCCCATTCCGCGCCGACCGCGCTGCCACCGATGACGACGAGGCGTCCGGGCACCTCGGTCAGCCCGAACGCGCCGTCGGAGGTGATGACGCCCGGCAGGTCCGCGCCCGGAATCGGCAGCCGAGCGGGCACCGATCCGGTCGCGATGATCACGTCGCTCGCGCTGATCGTCCGGGTGGCGGTGGCTGTCGGAGCGGCGGCGTAGCGGGGGCCGCCGGGGAAGATCGGCGATTGTCCCGCCTCGAATACCTCGACGCTGGTCGGGCCGGTGAAGCGGGCGTGTCCCTCGATCACCGTCACGCCGTTAGCGGCGAGCAGGCTTGCCACACCGTCGGTGAGTTGCTTGACGATGCCGTCCTTGCGCTGCCGCACCGCGGCGAAGTCATAGCGCACGTTGTCCGCGTATACGCCGAAATCGGCTGCGGCGGTGATGGTTTGGAAGATCTCCGCGGACCGCAGCATCGCCTTGGTCGGAATGCAGCCCCAATTGAGGCAGACGCCGCCCGGTCGCTCCTTCTCCACCAAGCCGACCCGCAGGCCGCGCTGGGCCGCGCGGATGGCGGCGACGTACCCGCCGGGGCCGCCGCCGACCACCAGTAGATCGAAATCCGGCACTCGTGGTGCTCCTCGTCCTCGATGATCCGATCCGCCTCCGGTTGTGGGGCGAATCATCGCTATCGAGTGTTGCCGTAGCGAAGTGCACAGACAATTGCCACGAAGCCCAGTAGTGCAATCGTCGGATTGGGCGCAGCGCCCAATCCGGTGAGGTCGAATCAGGCTCTCTCCGATGACCGGACGAGGTCGAGGGCGGCCAAGGCCAACGACAGTTCCACATAGCTGCGCTGGCCTTCGAGCGGGCGGCCGAGCAAGGTCGAGACGCGATGGAGGCGGTTGATCACGGTATTGCGGTGGCAGTGCAGCCGTGTCGCCGCATGGGCCGCCGAGCAGTCGTGCGCCAACCATGCCGCGAGCGTGTCGAGCAAGGTCGTGCGCTCGGCGGCGGGCAGTGCGAGTACCGGACCGAGGGTGTGGGCGACCAGCATGTCGGTCACGTCGGTCGAGCGCAGCAACAGGGCATGTTGGAAGCGTTCGTGCAACGGCACGAGTCCCGTCACGTCCTCGGGCAAGGTTTGCAGGGTGAGCAGTGCCCAGCCGTGTGCGGTGCCGACCTGGGCCAGGCCGCCGACGGTCGGCGAGGCGCCGGCTCGTCCGCGAACATGCGGTTCGATCCGTCGCAACACCGAGGCGACGTCGTGGCGCTCGACCGCTATCAGCCCGACCGTCGAGTCGACGCGATCGTGCCACACCGAACGAATGCCGACCGCGGCCAAGGCCGTTTCGGTGCCGGTGTGCATCGCCTCGCCCGCACCGCAGGCGACGACGACGAGATAGTCGCTACCGGCCGGAAGGTTCAATTCACGTGCGGCCCGTGCGGCGAAGGTGGTGTCGTTGCCTCGGCCGGCGAGCAGGTCCTCGATCAGGGCGTGCCGACGGCGTTCGTCGCTGCGCAACTGCTCCAATTCGGTATTCCGGTAGGACGTGACGAGCGACGTGGACAGCCCGTCGATCACGGCCCACAACGCGGTGCCCGCCGCGCGGATCTCGCCGGGAGTGAGATCGTCCGCTTGGTCGAGCAGGGCCTCCCAGACGATCCGGCCGCCGAGCCGGAACGTGCGCAACATGGCTTCCAGCGGTACGCCCTGTTCGGCACGGCGGCGGCCGATGGACGCGGCGACATCGTCGTCGAACGCGGTCGTCGGAGCACCCAGCCGGTCGAGGATGCGGGTCACGTACCGGCGGCAGCCGTCGACCAGATCCGCGCGGGGCACCCGCGAATAATCGGTCCATTCGGGGTTTTCGGTGAAGATCTCCGAGATCAGCCGATCGGTCAGCGCGGGGATCTCCGCGCGGCAGGCGGCCACCAATTCCTGCGTGCAAGTGTCCGGATGCGCCTTCTTCGATATCGACATGTCGCTCGGGTTCCTTGTCGTCTGCCATGCGCCACGACTGCGCGAGCGGTGGCCTGTCCCGACCGTATAGCCGTCGGAGGTCCGCATCGACAGCGACGCTCCATCCCGACGGGTAGGTGTCCTCGCCGCACCGCGGCGCGGTCCGGCTGGTGAGCGTTCGGTGACGCTCAGGCAACTACGGAGACAATCGGTTGAAATCACCGTATATGAGTATCGAAGGCCCGCAGAATGGTGGCATTCGAGTCGATGGGGCGGTATGTGGAGAGAGCGGGCGCGCATCGGGGCGCCGACCGCCGTGGAACACATCGACAACGCCCTGCCGTCACGAAAAGCTTCCGTGCGCGGGCGAACCAGAGTAATCGAAATGGCGGATCTGATCGACTATCTTTACCGTGAATGCGGCAATAAGATGTCGCTTGTGTCGAATCTACGGATCAGCGAAGCCGCCGCGTTGCTGGGTGTCAGCGATGACACGGTGCGTCGATGGATCGATCAGGGCCGGCTGACCGCGATTCAGCTGGACAACGGCCGCAAGGGTGTCAGCGGCCGCGAGCTCGCCGAGTTCCTGCGCGCCACCGCCGAGGCGCCCGCACCCGGTGCGACGGTCGCGGCGTCAGCCCGCAACCGGATGCGCGGGATCGTGACACGGGTGGTCAAGGACACGGTGATGGCGCAGGTGGAGATGCAGGCCGGACCGTTCCGGCTGGTGTCGTTGCTGAGCCGGGAATCGGTGGACGAACTCGGTCTGGAGGTCGGCAGCATCGCTGTCGCATCGGTGAAGTCCACGCACGTCGTCGTGGAGATACCGGAAAGTTGACGAGGATGAGGATGATTCGCAATTTTGGTGTCGCCACCGCGATGGTGCTGGCTGTGGTGACCGCGGCCGGCTGTGGTTCGGACGACACGACCGAACACACCGGCGCCGAGCATGTCTCGGGCACGGTGACCGTGTTCGCCGCCGCCTCGCTGACCGAGACGTTCACCGAACTCGGCAAACAGTTCGAGGCCGCGCACCCGGGCGTGAAGGTGATCTACAGCTTCGGCGCGAGTTCGGCGCTCGCCGAACAGATCAATCAAGGAGCACCGGCCGACGTGTTCGCCTCGGCGGCGCCGAAGAACATGCAGCAGGTCCGCGACAAGGGCGAAGTCACCGCCGCGCCGGTCACCTTCGTGCGCAACAGGCTCGAGATCGCGGTGCCCGAGGGCAACCCGGGACACATCACCGGCTTGGCCGATTTCGGCAGGACCGAGCTCGCGCTCGCGCTGTGCGCGGAGCAGGTGCCTTGCGGCGCGGCGGCCAAGACGGTGTTCGAGACGGCGAACATCACCCCGCAACCCGATACCCGGGAGCAGGACGTGAAGGCGGTGCTGACCAAGGTGAAGCTCGGCGAGGTCGACGCGGCGCTGGTATACCGCACCGACGTGATGGCGGCGGGCGACAAGGTCGAGGGCATCGACTTCCCGGAGTCCGGTAAAGCGATCAACGACTACCCGGTAGCGCCGCTGGTGCACGCGCCGAACGCGGCCGCCGCCGCGGCGTTCGTCGACTTCGTGACATCGGACAAGGCCGAGACGGTCTTCGTCGCGGCGGGATTCGACACGCCGTGATCGCGCCCTCGCGGCGGCGGGCGGTGCTCGGGCGGCGACCGGTCGCGCTGATGCTGCCCGCAGGCTGCGGGCTGGCGTTCCTCGTCGTACCGCTCATCGGGTTGCTGGCGCGAGCACCGTGGGCGACCATGCCGGATCGGTTGTTCAGCGTCGAAGTCGGCCAGGCACTGCGGCTTTCGCTGGTGTGCGCGACCGCGGCCACGGCGATCTGCTTGGTCCTCGGCATCCCGCTGGCCTGGGTGCTCGCGCGCGCCGAAGTGCCGGGGCGCGGGCTGATCCGCGCCTTGGTCACCGTGCCGCTCGTGCTGCCGCCGGTGGTCGGCGGTGTCGCACTGCTGCTGGTGCTGGGACGGCGCGGGCTGATCGGGCGGTATCTCTACGAATGGTTCGGTGTCTCATTGCCGTTCACCACCGCCGGGGTGATCGTGGCCGAGGCATTCGTGGCCATGCCTTTCCTGGTGATCTCGGTCGAAGGAGCCCTGCGGGCGGCCGATCCTCGTCTCGAGGAGGCGGCCGCCACGCTCGGCGCCACCCGCTGGTACGCCTTCCGCCGGGTGACTCTGCCGTCGGTGCTGCCCGGAGTGGTCGCGGGCGCGGTGCTGTGCTGGGCCCGTGCGCTCGGTGAGTTCGGCGCCACCATCACATTCGCCGGTAACTTCCCCGGCCGCACCACCACTATGCCGCTGGCGGTCTATCTCGCGCTGGAGACCGATCCGGACGCCGCGATCGTGCTCAGCCTCGTTCTGCTGGCCGTCTCGGTCACCGTGTTGGTCGCGTTGCGCGAACGGTGGATCCGGGGAGCGATATGAGTTTGGAGGCGGACCTGCGGATCGACCGAGGGCATTTCGCGCTCGAACTGCCTCTCGCCGCCGCACCGGGCGAGGTGACCGCTCTGCTGGGACCGAACGGGGCGGGCAAGACGACTGCCCTGCGAGCCCTGTCAGGGCTGATCGCGCTGACCGCCGGGCACATCCGGCTGGACGGAACCACCTGGGACGCGCCACCGTCGACGTTCGTGCCCGCCGAACGCCGACAGGTAGGCGTCGTGTTCCAGGACTACCTGTTGTTCGGGCATTTGTCGGCACTGGAAAATGTCGCATTCGGGCTGCGCGCCCGGGGATGTCGGCGAGCCGTCGCGCGGGAGCGGGCCACCGCATGGCTCATGCGGGTCGGACTGGCCGATTACGCACTTCGCAAACCCCGGGCACTGTCCGGAGGACAGGCGCAACGGGTCGCCCTGGCCCGCGCGCTGGCCACCGAACCGCAGCTGTTGCTGCTCGATGAGCCACTCGCGGCACTCGACGCCGGTACCAGGGTTCAAGTGCGCTCGGACCTCGCCCACCATCTGCGCGACTACCCCGGCCACACCGTTCTGGTGACCCACGACCCCCTCGACGCCATGGTCCTCGCCGACCGGCTGATCATCCTCGAAGACGGCAAGATCGT
Source organism: Nocardia sp. NPDC004718 (assembly GCF_053601535.1). Taxonomy (NCBI): domain Bacteria; kingdom Bacillati; phylum Actinomycetota; class Actinomycetes; order Mycobacteriales; family Nocardiaceae; genus Nocardia; species Nocardia sp. NPDC004718. Next base: position 44,626 of record NZ_JBSGCA010000020.1, on the reverse strand, counting down.
CCAGCAAGGACCGCCCGCGCAGGTCGCGGCGAGACCACGCTCGGACTACGTGGCGACTTTGATGGGCCTCAACCTCTACCGTGGCACCGCTCGCGGCACGACTGTCGACCTGGACGGTGGCGGCAGCCTCACCATCGCCGAACCCGCGCAGGGGCGAGTCCATGTGGCCTTCAGCCCGAACGCGGTGGGCCTGCATCCGGAACAACCCGTCGGCAGCCCCCGCAACAGCTGGCCGGTCACGATCACCGGCATCGAGCAACACGCGCATATCACCCGCATTCGTCTCGACGGCGCACCGCCCGTGCTCGCCGACATCACACCGGCCACCGTCGCCGAGCTGCGATTGCGTCCGGGCCAGCGGCTGTGGGCTGCGGTGAAGGCGACCGAAACTCGTTCCTACCCGGCATGATCCAGTGGCCGCGTCCGGCCGCCGTGTCGTCGGTCGAGTCGCCGAGATGCGCTGCGGCCAATTGCAAGCCGATGGTCTCCGCAGCGGCTGTCCAGTCGGAAGCGAGCTGAGCGACAGGCGCGGGTAGGTAGGACGAGCATCGTGGGAGGAAGCATGGACCGACCGATTCTCCGACGGCATGAAGCGTGCTATCACGCGGTACCCAGGTGCAGCTCGGGGAAAAGGGCAGCGGTGCGATACGTCGTAGTCGCCTGTTTCAGATTTGCTATGTGTAAGCTGTTCACTTTTTCGGTCGGCATGGAGCACACTGTGATGGTCGCATCTCTCGAATGAGGGATGCGGCGATCGGTTGCGCTGGGCTGAGTTGTCCGTTCGGTCGATGCCACTGGAGGATTGCCATGAACGCGTATCCACCGATCGCGGAGCACGGCATTGTCGGTGATCTACAGACCGTGGCGTTGGTGTCCTCGGTGGGCACCATCAACTGGTGGTGTACTCCGCGATTCGATTCGCCGAGCGTCTTCGCCGCACTGCTCGACAGCGAGCGTGGTGGTAGCTGTCAGTTGTCCGCCGATCTGGCCGAGGCGGAGGTGACGATTCGTCAGCTGTACCTGTCGGACACGGCCGTGCTGGTCACCCGGTTCATGGCGGAGAGCGGGGTCGGCGAAGTCATCGATTTCATGGAGCCGATCCGCGGTCGCGCCACTACTGATCGGCATCGGCTGGTGCGGATAGCGCGGGTGGTGCGGGGCACTCTGCCGTTCGCGCTCAGCTGCCGACCACGGTTCGACTATGCGCGCGCCGCCCACACCCTCACAGTGCACGATCACCGGTCGGTGACCTTTCGCGGGCCGGGCACCGATCTGCTCCTACAGGCAACCGACCCGGTGGCGTTGCGCGCCGAAGGGGATGATGTGTCCGCGCGGTTCACCCTTTCGGCGGGGGAGACGGCGGTGCTCGTGTTGACGAGCACGGACAGCGGGGGCGCCGCACCGGCGCCCCCGGAGCGGCAGGCTGTGCTCGCGGAGTTGGACGCGTGCCGCGCGTTCTGGCAGACGTGGTTACGATCGTCCACGTATCGGGGTCGCTGGCGGGACATGGTCAATCGTTCGGCGATCACGCTGAAGCTGCTCACGTATGCGCCCACCGGGGCGCCGATCGCCGCGGCGACCATGGGGCTGCCCGAGCAGGTGGGCGGCGAACGCAACTGGGATTACCGCTATACCTGGATCCGGGATGCGTCCCTGTCGGTGCGGGCGTTGAACGATTTGGGTTTCGCCGAAGAGGCGTATGCCTTCCGGCGCTGGTTGCGCGAGCGACTGGAAGCCGGTGACACCACTTCTGGTGAGCCGTTGCAGATCATGTATCGCATCGATGGCGATCCTCGACTGGAAGAGGAGATTCTCTCTCATCTGGAGGGTTACCGCGGATCGGCGCCGGTGCGGGTCGGTAACGCGGCGGCCGATCAGATCCAGCTCGACATCTACGGTGAGGCGGCCGACGCGCTGGCGCAGATGTCCGATATCGGCGGAATCTCGGGCTGGCGGGCGATCGCGAACCTGATCGACTGGCTCACCGAGAACTGGGACCGGCGCGACGAGGGGATTTGGGAAACTCGTGGTGGTCAACAGGAATTCACCTACAGCCGTCTCATGACCTGGGTCGCGTTCGATCGCGGTGTACGGCTGGCGATCGAACACTCTCGGCCCGCGGACGTCGCGCGCTGGACACGGGAACGGGACGCCGTGTTCAACCAGATCGTCGAGCGCGGCTGGAGCTCGAAGCGGCAGGCGTTCGTGCAGCACTACGCCACCGAGGTGCTGGATGCGTCGCTGCTGCTCATGCCGCGGATGGGCTTCCTGTCCCCGCAGGACCCGGCGTGGCTGAGCACGCTCGACGCGATGGACAAGGAATTGGTCAGCGACAGCCTGGTCTACCGTTACGACCCCGAAGCCTCCCCGGACGGCTTGCGCGGCGTCGAGGGCACGTTCAATCTGTGCAGCTTCCTGTATGTGGAGGCGCTGGCCCGTGCTGGGCGATTGACCCAAGCCCGCTACGCGTTCGACAAGATGCTCACCTACGCCAATCACGTCGGTCTCTTCGCCGAGGAGATCGGCCCGTCCGGCGAGCAGTTGGGCAACTTCCCGCAGGCGTTCACGCATCTGGCCTTGGTCGCCGCGGCCATGGCGTTGGACGAACAGCTCGACCGAGCCGAAGCTCGGCCGGACGGCTCCTGACCCGGGGCGCGCGGATGGCGGAGCCGACCGGGTCCAGACCGCGCGGGGTGCTGCTTCCCCTCGCGCTGGCGCAGTTCATCTGTAGCTTCGCCGGTTCGAACATGAACGTGATGATCACCGACATCAGTGCCGACCTGAACACCACCGTGCACGGGGTGCAGGTGACGATCACGATCTTCCTGCTGGTGATGGCCGCGCTGATGATCCCCGGCGGAAAGCTCACCGACCGATACGGTCGCAAGCGATGTTTCGTCGTCGGCTTGGCCGTCTACGGCGTCGGCGCCGTGCTCAGCGCTCTCGCACCGACGCTGGGTGTGCTGGTTCTGGGCAATTCCATCCTCGAAGGCGTCGGTACCGCGCTGCTGATCCCACCGGTCTATATCCTCGGCACCCTGCTGTTCACCGAAACGGCTTCCCGCGCACGGGCCTTCGGCGCCATCATGGCCATGGGCGGCATCGGCGCCGCGGCCGGACCGCTGATCGGCGGGCTCATCACCTCCGGGCTCAGCTGGCGCGCCGCCTTCGGCTTCCAGGTTCTCGTCATCGTGGCGATCATCCTGCTCAGCCGCCGCATTTCCGACCCGCTGCCCGCGGATCCCACGCGGCCCTTCGATCTCGGGGGCGCGATTCTATCGGCGGTCGGTCTGATCTTGCTCGTCATGGGCATTCTGGCCGCCGACGACAATCTCTGGTTGATGCTGGCGCTGCTGGCACTCGGTGCGATGTTCCTGGCCTGGTTCTTCATCTCCTGCCGCAACAAGGAGCGCGCCGGGCATGAGCCGCTGCTGTCGACCGGCCTGTTCCGCAACCGCACCTCCAACCTCGGCCTGGTCACCCAGAACATCCAGTGGTTGCTGTTGATGGGCACCTCGTTCGTCGTCTCGGCGTATCTACAGGTTGTGCGCGGATACAACGCCATTGAGACCGGCGTCATCTTCACCGCCGCCACCATCGGCCTGCTGGTCTCGTCACTGTCGGCCGGACGACTGGCGCGGCGCCGCGCCGCGCGCACCCTCATCATGGGTGGTTTCCTGGTGACCATCATCGGCGTGGTGGCGCTGCTGGCATTGGCGGGCAGGGCGCTGAGCCCGTGGGCGTTCGCCCCCGGACTGTTGTTGATCGGGCTCGGCCTCGGCGTGATGCTCACCCCGTCGGTCAACGTGGTGCAATCCAGCTTCGGTGAGGAACTGCAAGGCGAGATCTCGGGGTTGTCGCGCAGCGTGTCCAACCTCGGCTCCTCGCTCGGTACCGCGGTGGCCGGGACCATCCTGGTCGCCGATCCCGGCGGTCACGCCTACGCTGCCGCGATGAGCGTTCTCGCCGTGATCGGCCTCGGCGGACTGCTCGCCGCGGCGCTGCTGCCCCGCCGCACGGTGTCGGCGCCGCCCCTGGCGTCGCGCGAGACCTAGCCCGCGCCGACACCGCTGCCGGCCACATACGGCTCGGCTCCCAGGTAGTGACCGCCCAGATCACGACGATCTCCAAGGCGATGACGATGGTCGACCACCACGGGTAGTACGGCAGCTAGAGGAAGTTGTCCAGGATCGACAGCGCGGCGAGGAACACCGCTGTGACCCTCGCCCACATAGCGCCGGGCGATCAGCCCGACCGCCGCGATCCCCAGCGATCCTCTGGCTACTATTTAGTAGGCCTTGCCGCGGGCTCGGCACGACTCGGAAAGACGGATGGCCGGCGACGAACTCGGTGAGAGGTCGATGGAAGTCAGCAGACATGCACTCCTACACGGACCGCTGTTCTCCCGGAGCGCTCCGCTGGACCGCCGCAACGCGGCCAGCCGGATCAGCGCCTACGTCTACGGGAACGTGCTGATACTCGCGGCGCTGATACCGGTGACGACCTCCGCCGAACATGTCGGCATCTTGATCGTCCTCGGGACGGCATTCTCGACATTCATCGCACACTCTTTCGCCGAGGGGGTCGGGCAGAGCGTCCAGCAGAACCGTCCGCTCTCCGCTCGGGAGCGCTGGATGGACCTGCGGGACTCCGTGCCGATCCTCAGCTCGGCGGTGCTGCCCTGCGTGATCCTCGGCATCGCCGGTCTCGGATGGCTCGAACCGCGCACGGCGCAGCTGCTCGCGGAGGTGGTCATGCTGATCCGGATCGGCGGAATCGTGTTCGTCATCGAGCGGCTCAACGGTGCGCGTCCCCGGCGTTCGACCTTGCTAGAGGCCCTGCTGCTGGCGGGTGCGGCCACCACCGTCGTGGTGGTCAAGGTGATCATGACCCACTGATCGCGCGGATGCTGTGGCCGAACCCGGCCTGCTCTGCTTCAATCGATATATGTGCAGGTGGATGGCTTATTCAGGGGAGCCGATCCGGGCCGAGGACCTTTTGTTCCGGCCGACGCATTCGTTGATCGACCAGAGCTTGCACTCCCAATTGGGTGCGACGACCACGAACGGTGACGGCTTCGGGATCGGCTGGTACGGCGATGGCCCGCGACCTTCGGTGTTCAAGAACACCGAACCGGCATGGAACGACCGCAACTTGCGGGAGATCGCGGGCGCGGTGCGCACGTCGCTGTTCTTCGCGCACGTGCGCGCGTCGACCGGGACCTCGGTGCAGCGCAGCAACTGTCACCCGTTCCGGCACGGGAACTGGTTGTGGATGCACAACGGAGCGCTGCGCGGGTTCCGGCAGTGCAAGCGTGATCTGATGACGGCGGTCGATCCGCTCCTGTTCGCCGACATCGAGGGATCTACCGATTCCGAGTTGCTCTTCTTCCTTGCCCTGACCTTCGGGCTCGTCCACGACCCGTTCGAGGCGGTCGCCCGCGCGGTCGGCCTCGTCGAAGACGTCGGCCGGGCGCACGAGGTCGAAGCTCCAGTACAGATGACCGTCGCGACCTCCGACGGCGAATCCATGTGGTTCTTCCGGTATTCCACCGAGCGGCAGACGCGATCGCTGTTCTATTCCAACGATGTCGCGAAAGTGCGCGCCCTGCATCCGGAGGTGAAAGCTCTCCGCGCGCTGGGGGAGGAGGCCCGTTTCGTGGTCTCCGAGCCGCTGCGCGACCTGCCGGGAGCGTGGAACGAAGTCCAGGAATCGTCGGCCGGCGTCGTCCGTCTCGGTCACGATGAAACGCGCCCGTTCGAGCCGGTTGCACCGTGACCCACCGGACGGCCGCGGTGAACGATCGGATCGCAACCCGCGCCGAACGTGCCGAGCAGGGTGAATCCGCTCGGCGGACTACCCCTTTCGCCGCTCTCGCCGAACACGACGCCACCGGCAGGGACCCGGTCGACCTGCTCGATCGGCAGGCTCGATTCAGGATTCCGGAACTGGTTCCGGTGCGGTACGGCCGCATGGCGAACTCACCGTTCGCCTTTTATCGCGGCGCGGCCCTGATCATGGCGGACGATCTGTCCCGAGCGCCCACCACGGGGCTTCGCACTCAACTGTGCGGTGATGCCCACCTGAGCAATTTCGGAATCTTCGCGACACCCGAACGCCGTCTGGCCTTCGACATCAACGATTTCGACGAGACGTACCCCGGTCCGTTCGAATGGGATGTCAAACGGCTCGTCACCAGCCTGGCGGTCGCCGCCGGAGAGAACGGCTTCTCCGCGAAACAGCGGCTGAAAGTCACGCGAGCGTGTGCGGCGGAATACCGGACCACGATGCGGGACCAGGCCGAGCGGAGCACCACAGCCGTGTGGTACTCGCGCATCGATCCCACGGCCGAATTGCCCGAATTGCGCGACGAGCTGGACACCTCGACCCAGGAGCGGGTGCGCAAGGCGCTCGCGAAGTCGCGGACGCACGACAGCCACCACGCACTGGCGAAGCTGACCACCCGCGTCGACGGCAGGCCGCGGATCATCAGCGATCCGCCCCTGCTCGTCCCGCTCGAGGAACTCTTCGCCGACCTCGACGCCGAGCAACTGTATCGCGAACTGCGCCGACGTCTCAGCGATTACCGTGCGACTCTGCAGGACAATCGCCGCGCACTACTGGACCAATTCGAATTCGCGCAAGCTGCGCGCAAGGTGGTCGGTGTGGGCAGCGTAGGCACCCGCGCTTGGATCGTCCTGATGCTGGGAGTCGACGGGGATCCGTTGTTTCTGCAGGCGAAAGAGGCCCAACCGTCGATATTGGCACGGTATCTGGCGGGCCCGTCGTATCCGAACCAGGGGGAGCGGGTAGTGCGTGGCCAGCGGCTGATGCAGGCGGCGAGCGACATCCTGCTGGGCTGGCAACAGGGTCCCGACATCGACGGCGAGCAGCGCGACTTCTACTTCCGGCAGCTCCGCGACGGCAAGGGCTCGGCGGTGATCGAGACCATGGGTCCCAAGGGACTGAGACTCTATGGCCGACTGTGCGGGCGGGTGCTGGCTTACGCACACGCCCGCGCGGGCGACCGGATAGCGATCGCTTCGTACCTCGGCACGACCGACGAGTTCGACCATGCCATGGCTGAATACGCCGAAACCTACGCCGACCAGAACGCGCGCGACCATGCCGAACTCGAGCGCGCGATCCAGGAAGGCCGCATCACCGCACGAACCGGAATGTAAGACCGTCGTCGTTTGCGAATACCCGTGGGCGCCTTGCTCATTGCGCAGGACGGTTAGGATGCGACGTTGTGCGGGAGCTGTCGTCGGTGTCGAGGTTGTGGGTCGTTTGGGTGGTTACTCGATTACTGATGGTGGTGTTCACCGGTGTGACGGCGTTGCCGCATAGCGTCTGGGATGCCTCGGCGGCCGACTTGACCCTGTATCGCGCGTGGGCCGAACATATCGTGCACCAGAACGCTTTCCCGTTGGACGACGAACGCTGGCAGTACCCGCCCGGGGCGGGTGCGTTGCTGATGGTGCCCTGGCTGATCGGCGGTGGGTTGGGCTACAACTGGTTGTTCTTCGCGCTGGTCGCGGCGGCGGACGCCGGCGTGCTGAGCTTGTTGATCAGGGCGGCGCGGGCTGACGGGCTGCGGACGGCGCAGGCCGGGCCGTGGATTTGGACGCTGGGAGTGGCCTTCCTGGGCCGGGTCTGTTACGGCCGATTCGATTTGATCGTAGCCGCGACCGCGATCGCGGCACTGTTGTGGTCAGCGCGCCGACCGGCGGCGGCAGGCGTGGCCGCCGCCGCGGGTGTGTTGCTGAAACTGTGGCCGGTGGTGGTCGTGCTCGGGCTGCGCCGACGGACGCTGTGGCGCATGAGCGCGGCGGCGGCCTGCGCCGGTCTGGTTGCGATGGCGGGATTGACCGCGTTGGGTCCGGGCGCGTGGTCGTTTCTGGAGTTTCAGTCGAAGCGGGGATTGCAGATCGAATCCGTCGCTGCCACGCCGTTGTTGGTCGCTCGGCTGATGAACGGCGGCTGGACCATCGTGCATCGTTATGGGGCGGAGGAGCTGTCCGGCCCTGCGGTGTCCGCCGTGGCCAGGGGATGCGTGGCCGTCATGATCATCGGGGGCTCGGTGTTGCTGATCACCTGGTGGCGCATGCGCCCTCCGGCGACGGATCTGGCATTGGCGGCGGTGCTCCTCGCCTTGGCGACCAGTCGGGTGCTCAGCCCGCAGTACTTGGTGTGGGCGGTCGGGGTCGCCGCGGTCTGCGCGCTCGACTCGCGCACCACGCAGCGGCCTGTGCTGGTGCTGGTACTCGCGACGGCACTGGCGAGTCAGGTGGAGTTCCCGTTCCTCTACGACCGGGTCGCCATCGGAAGCGGGCCGGGAGTAGTGGTCCTGGCGATGCGCAACGGCCTGCTGCTCTGCGCAACCGCGTGGTCGCTTGTGCGTCTGTGGCGCCACAACTCTCAACCGTCTCGTGAAAGCGCGGAAGTGCCGATGACGGTCGTCGGGGCCGCGTCGTCGGCCTGAACGACGCCGTGCACTTCCGGCGCGTGCGGCCACATTCTCGAACTTTCCACTGGCGGGAGGGACAGTCGAGCCGGGCGCTCGATGTTCCGGGAAAGATCACGTGTCGTCGGTCCCCGGACCGGAAGCTCACCGTGAGAAGGAGCCGAATTCGATGAGGATCACCCGAACACTTCGCCTCGGCATCGGGGCGATCGCCGTCGCCCTTGTCGCCACCGCCTGCGGTGGCGGCAGCGACGCCGCGACCACCGCCGATCACGTGCGGGACGGCAAGCTGACCATCGGCATCAAGTTCGACCAGCCAGGACTCGGATTCCGTGAAGCGGACGGCTCCTACCAAGGGTATGACGTCGAGATCGCCAAGTACGTCGCGAGCAAGCTCGGCGTGCGGCCCGACGGCATCACCTTCAAAGAGACGCCGTCGGCCCGGCGGGAGACGATGATCATGAACGGCGAGGTGGACTTCATCGTCGCCACCTATTCGATCACCGACGCGCGCAAGGAGAAAGTCGACTTCGCCGGACCGTATTTCGTGGCCGGGCAGGCGCTGCTGGTGAAGAACGAGACCACCGATATCACCGGTGTCGAGTCGCTGAACGGCAACAAGAAACTTTGCTCGGTCAAAGGCTCCACGCCGGCGCAATACGTCAAGGATCACTACGCCAAAGATGTTCAGCTGGTGGAACTCGACACCTACTCGCAGTGCATCGAAGCTCTGCGCCGCGGTTCGGTCGATGTGGTGACCACCGACGACATCATCCTTGCCGGCTTCGCGGGGCAGGCGTCAGGGGAACTGAAGCTGGTCGGCAACACGTTCACCACCGAGAAGTACGGCATCGGCCTGAAGAAGGGCGACCAGGAAACCCGGAACAAGATCAACGACGCGATCGAGCAAATGGTCGCCGACGGTTCTTGGCAGAAGGCGTTCGAGGAAACGATCGGGCCGCTGCGTGATTCGACGTTGACGCCGCCCCCCGTCGAGCGGTACTGATCGGAACTCACCGATTCCGGCAGCCGCACACGAACAGCATCCCGCTGCATATCTCGAGCACGCGGACGGCATATCCACCGTCGTGTCGAGCAAGCCTGGTTTCGGGCAGGGGTGCGGTAGCCGGTTGTCACGTCCGCGACGCCTACTGACACCCTTGTCGGCAATCCCCGCCACCCGGGCCAGGCGTGCGTACCATCACCGGCATGCAGCTATCTACCCGCAATCAACTCGACGGCGCCGTCGTCTCGATCACCCGCGGCGAAGCCATGGCCGTGGTCCGGGTCCGGCTCACGGGGGGTGACGAGATCACCTCCTCGATCACCCGCGACGCAGTCGAAGACCTGCGACTCACCGAAGGCACACGCGTCAAAGTCCTCATCAAGTCGACCGAGGTGGCGCTCGGCGTCGAATAGCCGGGCGCCACCGTCGCCAATTCCACTGGGACGACCCGATATTCGTTGGTCGCATCATGTGCGGACTGGATATTTTCGGCAGATTCCGCTTCGGCTCATCTACACGGCGGACGCGCCCGGCCCGGCGACGCATGCTGAGGTCGAGAAGCGTGGACCGGCCACCCAACGCGTGGGTTGATGCTTCCTGCCACACCGAAGCGAACGCACTGGCCGGATGGGAGATGGGTGCCGCCACGATGTCCATACCGGGCGCAGATGGGGAAGAACTTCAATTCCTCTTCCCTTTTAACATATATCGCACTGGGGGGCTTGCGGCAAGGCCCGGGTCGTGCTGCAAAATCTTCGGCCGAAGCCAGAACCTGCGGAAATCGGCGATTCGCGAGGCATGTGCGCTCGCGGATTTCCGCCGGACCAGCTGGCCGAGATGCGACACCAACGGATGGGCGGTTCATGTTTGACGTGATCATTGTCGGCGGCGGACCGACCGGCTTGATGCTGGTCAGCGAGTTGCGGCTGCACGGCGTGCACACGCTTGTACTGGAGAAGGAGACGCAACCGTCCACGCTGTCCCGGGGGCAGGGCCTGCACGCGCGCAGTGTCGAGATGATGGACCAGCGCGGCCTGCTGGACCGGTTCCTCGCGGTCAGTAAAAAGTTCCAAGTCGGCGGTCTTTTCGGCGGCATCATCAAGCCGTGGCCGGACCGGTTGGACACGGCGCACCCGTACGGCCTCGCCACGCCACAGCCCGTCACCGAACGGCTGCTCAACGAGCGCGCCCTCGAGGTCGGCGCCGAGATCCGGCGCGGTTGCGAAGTGGTGGGGCTGAGTCAGGACGAGCACGGGGTGACCGTCGCGTTGGCCGACGGCACGCAACTACGCTCGCGCTACCTCGTCGGCTGCGATGGCGGCCGCAGCACGGTGCGCAAACTGCTCGGCGTCGGCTTCCCCGGTGAACCCACCAAAGTCGAGACGCTGCTCGGTGAAATGGAGGTGACCGAGGATCCGGCGAAGGTGGCCGAGATCGTCGAGGAAGTCCACAAAACCCAGAAGCGGTTCGGCGCCGCCCGCTCCGGTGACGACGGAAGGCTGTTCCGTATCGTCGTGCCTGCCGAGGGTGTGTCGGACGATCGTGCGGCCCCGACCCTGGAGGAGTTCAAGCGGCAACTGCGGGCATTCTCGGGCACCGACTTCGGGGTGCACTCCCCGCGCTCGCTGTCCCGCTTCGGCGACGCTACGCGGCAGGTCGAGCGTTACCGGGTCGGCCGGGTGCTGCTGGCCGGCGACGCCGCGCACATCCACCCGCCGACCGGCGGGCAAGGGATGAACCTCGGCATCCAGGACGCGTTCAACCTCGGCTGGAAACTGGCCGCCGAGGTGAACGGCTGGGCGCCGGAGGGACTGCTCGACAGCTACCACGCCGAACGACACCCGGTGGGCGCGCGTGTGCTGGAGAACACCCGCGCGCAGATCACGCTGATGGGAACCGAGCCGGGCGCGACCGCGCTGCGCGAGCTGTTCTCGACGTTGATGGACTTCGAGGAGGTCAACCGGTATATCACCGAGATCATCACCGCGGTCGGGGTCCGCTACGACTTCGGTGAGGGGAACGATCTGCTCGGCCGGCGGATGCGGGACGTCGGGCTGAAGCGGGGTCGTCTCTACGAACTGATGCGCGGCGGGCGTGGGTTGCTGCTCGACCAGACCGGCCGGCTTTCGGTAACGGGGTGGGCGGATCGGGTGGACCACGTGGTCGATGTCAGCGAGGAACTGGAGGTACCCGCCGTGCTCCTGCGGCCGGACGGCCACGTGGCGTGGGTCGGTGAAGACCAGCAGGATCTGCTCGAGCACCTGCCCCGGTGGTTCGGCACCGCAGCGGGCTGATTCGCCGACTGGCCGCCGGACCCGCGAGTGCACCGGCGGCAGCGGGGTAGGGCGGTCAATGGGTGTCTGGGTCTGGCGGTGTACGCATGGTCTGCCGACGCCGCCAGGCCGAGGGCCCGGTCCCGCGGGCGCGCTTGAACGCGGCGCTGAAAGCGAAGGCGTCGTGGTATCCGACTTGCTGGGCGATGGTCGCGACGGTGGCGTCGGTATCGCGAAGTGCGTCCGCGGCCAGGGTCATTCGCCAATCGGTGAGATAGGTCAGCGGCGGGCGTCCGAGCAGGGCGGTGAAGCGCGCGGAGAAGGAGGCTCTGGACATATTGGCCTCCTCGGCCAACGCGGCAACGGTCCAGCGGTGGGCCGGATCGTTGTGGAGCGCGTGGAGAGCACGGCCGATCCGCGGGTCGATCATCGCGTGATACCAGCCGGGTGGTGTCGCGCCGGGCGCGGCCCACCAGGCGCGCAGCGCCAGCACGAGCACCAGATCGAGCAACCGATGCAGGACGGCGTCTTGTCCCGGCTCGTCTCGGGCGGCTTCGGTGGTGAGCAGATGCAACGCGGCGCTGGTCCGTGATCCGGCAGGTACGACCGCCACGGGTGGCAGCAGATCGAGTACTCGCTCGCCCACGTCGCCATGAAGTACGAAGGAGCCGCGCAGCACTGTCGTGGCTCCTGGCAAACCGTCACCGTAGGTGCGTGGGCCCATATTCCGGAGCGCGCCCGGTTCCCGGCTGTGGTCGAGGACGACTTTGCGCCCCTCCTCGATCAAAATCTGAGGCGGGGTGATCGGACTATCGGCAACCGTATATCCGCCGGTCCCTTTCACGACGGCGATACCACCCTCGGGCACCGGCACCTTTGTCGTGTCGGCACCGTCGAGGCGCAAGTGCGCCGGACCGCCGAGCACCGCGACGACAGCGAGCGCTGGATGTCCGGACGCGGCGAAGGTCAGCGACCACGGCGGCCGCTGGATGAGCTGGCGCACCTCGGTATTGCCCACTCGCGCCCGATGCAACAGATCGCTCAGCACGTCCACAGCGACCGATGTTAGACGATCACAAAGAAACCCTGGATGTTCTCCCATGGATCGTCTGGCCGCTGCTCGATTGGATGATTGCCATGACCAACATCCTGATTCTCGGCGGCACCGGTAAGACCGGCCGGCGGATCGCACGCCACCTCCGAGCCACGGGCCACCCGGTCCGGGCGGTCGCACGCACCGGGGGCGATATCTCGTTCGACCTGGGCGACCCGACGACTTGGTCGGCCGTGCTCGACGGCGCCACCGCCGCCTATCTCGTGGAACCGGCCCTGCAATTCACCGAGGAGGGCCGAGCGCGAATCCCGAAATTCATCGAGGCGGCGGTCGGGGCCGGTGTCCGGCGACTCGTACTACTGTCCGCACCCGCCGCCGACCAGGCCGATCATCCCCTGTGCGCCGCCGAGCGCGCGACCCGTGACAGCGGGCTGGAATGGACCATTCTGCGACCCAACTGGTTCGCGCAGAATTTCAGTGAAAGTTTCTGGCTGTCAGGCATTCTCAATGGCGCGCTCCATATCCCCACCGGCGACGGTCGTACCCCGTTCGTCGACGCCGACGACATCGCCGAAGTCGCGGCGCAAGCACTGATCGATGACCGGCACAGCGGTAACACCTACGAGCTGACCGGCCCGAGGGCGATCAGCTTCGGCGAAGCCGTGGACATGATCGGAGCGACCACCGGCCGCACGATCCGCCACGTCGACATCGACCCCGTGAATTTCGTCGAACAGCAGATCGGCTTCGGTGTCTCGCCCGAGGCTGCGCGGCTACTCACCGACATTCTCACCCGGCTTTCCCACGGCGGCCCCGGCACGAGACCCACCGATGACGTCCACCAGGCCCTTCACCGTCCGGCCCGGACATTCGAGAACTACGTCGCCGAAGCCGCTGCCTCAGGCTGTTGGCGCCGGACCACTACCCCCAAGCGCAACAGTGCGGCTGGTGCCGACAACGGGATGGTCGGGTCGAAACCGGCACCATCGCGACCTTTCACGAGGTTCTGGCCGCAGAAAGGGTGGGGGGCGACTGGGAGGACCGATTCAGCTATCAGTTTTCGAGAGCGGCGCGCGGGTAACACGACCTCGTTGGATGCGGGAATGGAGAAGGAATCGACCATGGGAAAGCAATCGTTCAGCAAAGGCGACGAAGTCGAATGGAACAGCCACGGCAGTACCGCCGAGGGCAAGGTGGAAGAAGTGATCACATCCGACACCGAAGCGGCGGGCCGAACGGTACGGGCCTCCGAACAGGAGCCACAGTATCGGGTGCGCAGTGCGAAGAGCGGCCGTGACGCGGTGCACAAGCCCGGCGCGCTACGTCCGCACGACGATTGACATCGAGATCGGAGCCGCGCCATGACGACGGAAGACGAAGACACGCGTACAGAATTCGACAACGTCGTCAACATGACGGCGAAAGAACTGCGCCGGTGGCTCGACACCGACGAGTCGAAGTCGGTGGGGCAGAAGCCGAAAGACGGCGGCGAGTCGACCGGGCACGCCAGCGGGCGGCGCATAGCGGACATCCTCGAGAAGAAGAAACCGACCGACGATGATTACGCGCACATGCGCAAAGTCATCGGCTATGCGCACCGCCATCTCGAGCAGCGGCCCTCCGGCGAAATCGAGAACACCAAATGGCGATACTCGCTGATGAACTGGGGCCACGATCCGATGAAAAGCTGACGGCACCAGCGAATACGCGTCGCATCCAGCGTCTCTTGCCGATTCGAGCCGTCTGCGGCGGGCAGGGGCCGGTTCGCAGCCGCCCGCGAGGGCGGGCGGCTGCGTTCCCGGACCGCCGCAAGGTCGGCGAAGTCATCCAGGCTGCCTGCGAGCGCGGTAACTCCACCTTCTACGGCACCGGCATGAATCCGGGCCTGTGTCAGATCCTCGGAATCGTGCACACCGCCGACATCGAGAACATCACCGTCACCGAATCGGTCGACGTCTCCTGCCGCCATTCCGTCGACACCTGCTCAACTGACCAGGATGCCGCCGTCGACTGGCAATGTGACGCCGGTGATGTAGCCGCCGGCGGCACTGGCGAGGAAGACCACGGTCGCGGCCAGCTCTTCGGAGTGGCCGAATCGCCCGGCCAGGACACGGGGCATCGTCTGCTCGACGTAGCCGTCGGGATAGCTCTGGCTCATCTCGGATTCGAAGAAGCCCGGTGCCACGGCAGTGACGCGAATCCCTTTGCGCGCGGTCCACTGCTGCGCGAGGTCGCGGGTGAGTCCGACGACCGCGGCCTTGCTGGAGGCGTACGCCGCCTGGGGCAGTCCCGCGGAGGTCAATCCGAGAATGCTCGAGATGTTGACAATGACGCTGCCCGGCTGCATCACACGTCCGCAGGCCTGAGCCATCCAGTAGGTGCCGTTGAGGTTGATATCGATGACATGACGGAATTCTTCGGGAGTCTCACGGGTCGCCGGGACCGCCGAGGCGACGCCGGCGTTGTTGATCAGGATGTCGATCTTCCCGAAGGCCTCGAGCCCCGCCGTCACCAGTCGGGTGGCATCCTCCGGGTCCGACACATCGGCTTTCACGGCGATGGCGCGGCGACCGAGCGCCTCGACCATCTGCTTGGTCTCCTCGACCTTGTCGATCCGCCGCGCCGCGAGCACCAGATCGGCACCGGCCTCGGCCAGCCCGCGCGCGAAGGCCACGCCCAAACCGGACGACGCCCCCGTGACGATCGCCACCTTGCCGTCGAGCCGGAACATGTCGAGCACACCCATCAGCATCTCCTGATTCAAGTTGTGAAGTAAGTTGTCAAATGAAACTATAGTACCAAACAACCTGCCCTCCAAAACGTCAGATCCTGGCAGCTGTCAGCCATCTTTACCTGGCATTATTGGTCTTTCGGCCTCCGAACTCTCATGACCCTGGGTTGATTAGTCGCATTTTGCGACTATTATCGCTCCCGCGGGTTGCCGACCGGGCAGCCGAAGTGTCGAAGGGAAGACCTCATGACCGAATCGCTCACCAGCACGCCAGCGGATGCGTCGGATCGGCCGGAACCGGCTGTCACCGTCGAGCGTCGGGGCCATGTGCTGCTGATCGGGCTGAATCGCCCGGAGAAGTACAACGCGTTCGATCTCGAGCTGATCGAACAGTTGGGGCGCGCTTACTACGTCCTCGAGAACGATCCCGAGATCCGCTGTGGCGTCCTGTTCGGCCACGGCAAACACTTCACCGGCGGCCTGGATCTCGCCGAGGTCGGCCCTCGAGTCGAGGAAGGCGTACTCGACTACACCAAACCCGGTCTTCGTGATCCCTGGCGTAAGGGCGACACGTGGACGACCCCGCTGGTGATGGCGGTGCACGGCTGGGTGATGACCTTGGCGATCGAGCTGGCGCTGGCCGCCGACATCCGGATCGCCTCCGCGGACGCGCGGTTCTCCCAGATGGAGATCAACCGGGGGATCTACGCCTTCGGCGGCGCCACGATCCGGCTGCCGCGTGATGCGGGATGGGGAAACGCGATGCGGTGGCTGCTGACCGGCGAACCCTACGACGCCCAAGAAGCGCTGCGGATCGGCCTGGTCCAGGAAGTCGTGGAACCGGGCAAGCACGTCGAGCGAGCCATCGAGATCGCCGAGTACATCGCCGAGAAGGCCGGACCGCTCGGAGTGAAGGTCACTCTGGAATCGGCCCACCGCGCACGTATCGAAGGCGAGGACGCCGCGTTCGCGCGTCTGGAGCCGGACATGTCCGCACTGCTGCACACCGAGGACGGCCATGAGGGCATGCAATCGTTCATCGAGCGGCGAGAGGCACGGTTCACCGGAAAATGAGCAATCGACAATTTCGTCTGGCGAATCGCCCGGTCGGCGCCGCACAGGAGTCCGACTGGGAGCAGGTAACCGAACCCATCCCATCGGTGGGTGAAGGGCAGTTCCTCATCCAGGTTCTGCAGCTGTCCCTGGACCCCGCAATGCGTGGATGGATGAACGCGGGCAAGTCCTACATTCCGCCCGTGGAGATCGGCGCGGTGATGCGCGCCTACGGCACCGGTCGAGTACTGGAATCCAGGCACTCCGACTTCCGCACGGGCGACCTCGTCACCGGCGAGTTCGGTGTGCAGGAGTTCGCTGTCAGCAGCGGCCGAGGTGTCCAGCGGATCGATCCCGACCTGCCCGTTCCTCTGAGCACCCACCTCGGGGTGCTGGGATTGACGGGAATGACCGCCTACTTCGGTTTGCTCGAGGTCGGCGGGTTCGCTCCCGGACAGACTGTCGTGGTCAGCGGCGCGGCGGGCGGTGTCGGCAGCACAGTGGGGCAGATCGCGAAGATTCTCGGAGGCCGGGTGGTCGGCATCGCCGGTGGCCCCGACAAGTGCCGATTCCTCGTCGAGGACCTCGGATTCGACGCCGCGATCGACTACAAGACAGAAAACGTTCGCCACGCCCTGCGTGATCGCGTTCCCGGCGGTGCGGACGTGTTCTTCGACAACGTCGGAGGCTCGATTCTCGACGCCGGTCTGCTGCGCCTGGCCCAGGGCGCGCGCGTAGTCATCTGCGGCGCGATATCGCAGTACAACTCGAAATCCGGCGCTCAGGGCCCCGACCATTACCTCTCGCTGCTCGTCGCGCGGGCCCGCATGGAGGGTTTCGTGGTCTACGACTACGAAGATCGCTTCCCTCGAGCGACCCGCGCCCTGGCTCAATGGCTGGCCGACGGCCGCCTCGACAGTGTCCAAGACGTCGTGCCAGATTCGATTCTGGCGTTCCCGAAGCTGCTGGCGGGGTTGTTCGCCGGTCAGAACACCGGCAAGCTGGTCCTCGACCTCCAGGACCGATCATGACCGCCCGGCACGCCGCGGGCCCGCGGTTGCTCGATGCCCGCGACGTCGAGTTCCTGCTCTACGAATGGCTCGACGTGCAGTCGCTGTGCACGCGCGAGCGCTACAGCGAGCACTCACGGGAAACCTTCGACGCGGTACTCGGTCTCGCCGCCGACCTGGCCGCGAAACGGCTCGCACCACACAACCGGCTCGCCGACGCCAGCCATCCGAAGCGTTCGGCCAACGGCACGGTGATCCTTCCCGACGAGATCGCCCATGCGTTGGAGGCGATGAGTCAGGCGGGTCTGTTCTCCGGCGAGTTCGACGCCGACCTCGACGGTATGCAACTGCCGTTCACGGTCTCGCGCGCGGCGTTCGCGTGGCTGCAGGCCGCCAACACCGCGACTGCCGCGTACGGCATGCTCACCATCGGAAACGCGCATCTGCTGGCAACCCACGGCAGCCCCGAACAGATCCGCAGATGGGTGCGCCCGATGCTGGCCGGACGCTACCTGGGCACGATGTGTCTGTCGGAGCCGGAAGCGGGTTCGTCGCTGGCGCAGATCACCACTCGTGCAGTGCCGAGCGAGGACGGCACCTATCGCCTGACTGGCGCGAAGATGTGGGTCACCGGTGGTGATCACGAGATGACCGAGAACATCGTGCATCTGGTTCTGGCGAAGGTGCCGGGCAGTCCGGAGGGTGTGAAAGGGATATCGCTGTTCGTGGTCCCGAAATACCTCGTCGACGACGACGGGGTGATCGGTGAACGCAACGATGTCGCTCTCGCGAGCCTCAATCACAAAATGGGGCAGCGTGGCGCGGTGAACGCGCTGTTGAATTTCGGTGACGGCGTCCACTGCCCAGGCGGCGCAGCCGGAGCGGTCGGATACCTGGTGGGCGCGGAGAACCACGGCCTGGCCTACATGTTCCACATGATGAACGAAGCCCGCATCAGTGTGGGCCTGTCGGCCACCGCCCTGGGATACACCGGATACCTGCAGTCGCTGGACTACGCACGTACCCGCATCCAAGGACGTCGCCTCGGCCATCCCGAACAGGGACCGGTACCGATCATCGCCCACCCCGACGTGCGACGGATGCTGTTGGCGCAGAAGAGCTATGTCGAAGGGGCGCTCGCCCTCGGTCTCTACTGTGCGCGGCTGGTGGACGAGATCGCCACCGGTGACGAACAGTCGTCGGCGCGAGCCCATCTGCTGCTGGAGTTTCTCACCCCGATCGCGAAGAGCTGGCCCTCGCAATGGTGCCTGGAAGCCAACTCGCTCGCGATCCAGATCCACGGCGGATACGGCTACACCCTCGATTACAACGTCGAACAGCTCTACCGCGACAATCGGCTCAACGCCATCCACGAGGGCACCCACGCCATTCACGGGCTGGATCTGCTGGGCCGCAAGGCGGTCATGGCCGAGGGCGCAGCGCTGCGCCTGCTGCTCGACGTCTTCGAGACCACGGCACAGCAGGCAAGCGCTGTCTCGGCTGATCTGGTGCAGTGGTCCGAGCGGCTGCGTGCGGTTGCCCAACGCATCCAGACGGTCACCGAGAAGCTGTGGAGCAGCGGTGACTCCGAAGCGACACTCGCCAATGCCAGCCTCTATCTCGAGGCGGTCGGTCACGTCGCGCTGTCGTGGATATGGCTGGAACAGGCGGTCACCGCCCACGGGAAGTCCGGTGACTTCTACGAAGGCAAACGGATCGCAGCACGGTACTTCTTCACCTACGAGCTGCCCAAGGCGCAGCTCCAGCTCGATCTGCTCGAAGCGCTCGACCGCACGACCGTCGATCTGGCGGAGGACTGGTTCTGAACCACGCCCCCACCTGACCATCACTCACCTACATTCTTCACGATTGAGGACACCCATGCCCGAAGCCGTCATTGACAGCGCTGATCCCCTCGGACGATTCGCCGAACCACACGAAATGGCTGCGGCGGTCGGCTTCCTCGCCTCCGCCGAGGCCGGATACATCACCGGCGTCGTACTGCCCGTGGACGGAGGCATCTCGATATGACCTGCTTCTCCAGCATCGAGGAACTGAGGCAGTCGGTGGACGCCGATCTCGGCGTGAGCCGCTGGATAGACATCGATCAGCAGCGCATCGACACCTTTGCGGAAACCACCGAAGACCGGCAGTGGATCCACACCGATCCCGAAGCAGCTACGCACGGCCCCTACGGCACCACCATCGCGCATGGATTCATGACCCTGTCGCTGATCGCGGCATTCCTCGAGGACCTGCTGATCGTCGAGAACGTCGACATGGCGATCAACTACGGTCTGAACAAGGTCCGATTCCCGGCACCGGTGCCGGTCGGCTCCCGCGTACGCGCCCACGGCCGAATCACCGCCGCCGATCCGGTCCCCGGCGGGGTACAGGTAGCCGTGGCAATCACCATCGAATGCGACGGAACCGACAAACCGGTGTGCGTCGCGGAGTCGCTGAGCCGATTCCTCGTACGCCCCACCTGAGCATCATCGGGTAGTCGACCGCTCGGCAGCCCGCCGGCCGACTCACCGCACACGACTCCACCGAACGGATCGTGTGGGTCGAGCCACGGCAACCAACCAGTCCAGATCCTCTGGCCTCGCTGCGACCGAGGATCTGGACTGGTTGCGGCCGGGCCGCCAGCACGAGCACGAGCACGAGAAGGAAGTCTGACAAGTGGAGACAACGCAGAGCGCGGGCGAAACGTCCTCGCGCGGAGCCCGGGTCGGAGTCGTTCGCGAGACCGACGCGGGCGAACGGCGTGTCGCATTGGTGCCCAAGGTCATTCCGGCGCTGCTCGAGCAGGGTGTGGAAATCGTCGTGGAAGCCGGTGCGGGACAGGGAGCGCTCATCCCGGACAGTGCCTACATCGAGGCAGGCGCGATCATCGGGGACCCCTGGTCGGCCGATGTGGTCGTCAAGGTGGCCCCACCCGGTGACGCCGAGGTGGCGAAGCTGTCGAAAGGCCGGACACTCATCGGATTCCTCGCTCCGCGCAACGCCGACAACAAGATCGGCGCGCTGAAGGACGCGGGTGTGCAGGCGTTCGCGGTGGAGGCCATTCCGCGCATCTCCCGCGCGCAGGCCATGGACGCGCTGTCCTCGCAGGCGAACGTGACCGGATACAAGGCCGTCCTGCTGGCGGCCTCCGAGTCCACCCGCTTTTTCCCGATGCTCTCCACCGCGGCGGGCACCGTGAAACCGGCCACCGTGCTGGTGCTCGGCGTCGGCGTCGCCGGACTCCAGGCACTGGCCACCGCCAAGCGGCTCGGCGGGCGCACCACCGGCTACGACGTGCGGCCCGAGAGTCGCCGACCAGGTGCGCTCGGTCGGCGCGCAATGGCTCGACCTCGGCATCGACGCCGCCGGTGCGGGCGGCTACGCCCGCGAACTCACCGAGGAGGAGAAGGCGAAGCAGCAGCAGGCCCTCGAGGACGCCATCAAGGGATTCGATGTGGTCATCACCACGGCCCTGGTGCCGGGCCGCCCGGCGCCGCGCCTGGTGACCGCCGCCGCGGTGGAGGGCATGAAGCCCGGCAGCGTCATCGTCGACCTCGCCGGGGAGACCGGTGGCAACTGCGAGCTCACCGAGCCCGGGCAGACCGTCGTGAAACACGATGTCACTATCGCCGCACCGCTGAACCTGCCCGCGACCATGCCCGAGCACGCGTCGGAGCTGTACTCCAAGAACATCGCCGCGCTGCTGGAACTGATGCTGGTCGACGGGAAGCTCGCGCCCGACTTCGGCGACCAGGTGCTCGCCGCTTCCTGTGTCACACGTGAGGTGGACGCCTGATGTACAACGAACTGCTGGCGAACATCGCGATCCTGGTGCTGTCCGGGTTCGTGGGATTCGCCGTCATCTCCAAGGTGCCCAACACCCTGGACACCCCGCTGATGTCGGGCACCAACGCCATTCACGGCATCGTGGTGCTCGGCGCGCTGGTCACCCTCGGCAAGGTCGAGCACCCGTCGGTGCTCGTGCAGGCGATCCTTTTCGTCGCCCTGGTGTTCGGAACGCTGAACGTGGTCGGTGGCTTCGTGGTCACCGACCGCATGCTCGGCATGTTCAAGGGCAAGAAGCCGCAGACGGCTCGGAAAGTGAGCGAGTAGCCCGTGGACTACCTGGTCAATATTCTCTACATTTTCGCGTTCTCGCTGTTCATCTACGGTCTGATGGGCCTGACCGGCCCGAAGACCGCGGTGCGCGGCAACTGGATCGCGGCAACCGGCATGGGTATCGCGGTGGGCGCGACCCTGATCTCGATGCGCGACACCGGCAACTGGATCCTCATCATCGCCGGACTCGTCGTCGGTGTGGTGCTGGGTGTGCCGCCGGCCGAATTCACCAAGATGACCGAGATGCCGCAACTTGTCGCGGCATTCAACGGGGTGGGCGGTGGCACCGTCGCGCTTATCGCGTGGGCCGAATTCCTCGACACCACCGGTTTCTCCGCGTTCGAGCACGGTGAGGATCCCACCGTGCACATCGTGATCGGTTCGCTGTTCGCGGCCATCATCGGTTCGATCTCGTTCTGGGGTTCGCTCATCGCCTTCGGCAAATTGCAGGAGATCCTGCCCGGTCGTCCCATCGGGCTGGGCAAGCTGCAGCAGCCGCTGAATCTGCTGCTGCTCATCGGTGCCGTCGCGGCCGCGGTGTTCATCGGGCTGAAGGCCGGCGGCGGCGCGTCACAGCCGTGGATGATCGCGGTGCTGGTGCTCGCGGGCATCCTCGGCCTCATGGTGGTGCTGCCCATCGGCGGCGCCGACATGCCCGTGGTGATCTCACTGCTCAACGCGCTCACCGGACTGTCCGCCGCCGCGGCCGGTCTGGCGTTGAACAACACCGCCATGATCGTGGCGGGCATGATCGTCGGCGCGTCCGGCACCATCCTCACCAACCTCATGGCCAAGGCCATGAACCGCTCCATCCCGGCGATCGTGGCCGGTGGTTTCGGCGGCGGCGGTACCGCGCCCGGCGGTGGCGCCGGTGGCGAGCAGAAGCAGGCCAAGGCCACCTCGGCCGCCGACGCCGCGATCCAGATGGCCTACGCCAACCAGGTCATAGTGGTGCCCGGCTACGGTATGGCGGTCGCCCAGGCCCAGCACGCCGTCAAGGAGATGGCGGCCCTCCTGGAGGCCAAGGGTGTCGAGGTCAAGTACGCCATCCACCCGGTCGCGGGCCGGATGCCGGGGCATATGAACGTGCTGCTGGCCGAGGCCGAGGTCTCCTACGACGCCATGAAGGAGATGGACGACGTCAACGGCGAGTTCAACCGCACCGACGTGGCACTGGTCATCGGTGCCAACGACGTCACCAACCCGGCGGCGCGCGAGGATGCCGGCAGCCCGATCTACGGCATGCCGGTGCTCAACGTCGACCAGGCGAAGTCGGTGATCGTGCTCAAGCGGTCGATGAACTCCGGCTTCGCCGGAATCGACAACCCGCTGTTCTACGCCGACCACACCTCGATGCTGTTCGGCGACGCCAAGAAGTCCGTCGGTGCGGTCACCGAGGAACTCAAGACGCTGTAGTAGCGACTGTCCCGAACTCGCGCCGGCCGCGGCGCGACGTGCCGTCACCGTGTCCGCCCGCGGTGACGGCACAGCCCGTTCCCGAGCGGAGATGCACACCCTCTTTCCAAGGTCCTGACCTCGATGCCCGGCATCGCTCCATCGCTGCGGCAGCTCCATCCGCGGTGAGCACCCGGCCCGGTCCAGCAACAACAAGCTGAAACGGGCGCTGTTCCTGCCCGTATTCGCCGCCCTGCCAAGTTGCGATCTGAACCCGTCAGCCTTTCCTCACCCAGCGACCGGCGGTCGAGATTCGGCCCGGCGACCGGCCCGGAAAAGTCCGAGACACCGCCAGGGCGCCTTGGCATGCGCATTCGTCCACTGGCTCGACAGATCGGTGTCCGCCGCCTCCTGGGACGCTGTGACGAGGTTGGCTGGCGCCGCAGTAGTGGAACGCAACTGATCACCCTATGATGGAGGTATGAAGCACGAAGAGTTGTCCGAGGAGAACTGTGCGATCGCACGTTCATCTGCGGTGCTCGGCGAGCGCTGGATATGGCCGATCCTGCGTCAGGCGTTCAATGGCGCCAGACGTTTCGATGAGTTTCAGCGCGGCATCGGCCTGGCGCGCAACATCCTGACCGATCGACTGAACCTGCTCGTGGAAAACGGCATTCTCGAGCGCCGTGCCGATCCCGACGGCGGGGCACGTCAGCAGTACCGGCTGACCCCGAAGGGGCATGCCCTGTTCCCTGTCTACGTCGCCATGATGGAGTGGGGCAATCAGTGGACCGGATTGGTGGCACCGCCGGTGGATCTTTTGCACAAGCCGTGCGGACATCGCATGCACGCGCGTGTGGCGTGCTCGGAATGCGGCCAGGACATCAACGATCACGACACCGAGCCGGTAGTGGGCAAGGGGTTGTTCATCTACCGATAGATGAACAACCGCATCCTCGCCTATGCGCGCATCTCTTCCGTCACTGTGACTTCGGGCCGGCATCCGCGAGTGAGGGAAGTACGCTCCGGGCGACCTTGCCCGTGGGTGTCCGCGGCAGTTGGCTGGTGAAGATGAAGCGGCGCGGCGTTTTGTATGCCGCCAGATTTGCGCTGACATGGTTACGGAGTTCGGCCTCCGAGACCTGCGGTCCGGCAGAGACGATGAATGCGACGATCTCCTCGCCGACGCGATCGTCGGGCACCCCGACGACCGCGGACTCGGTCACGGCGGGATGATCTTGCAGTACGGACTCGACTTCGCCTGGGTAGACGTTGAATCCGCCGCGGATGATCAACTGCTTGAGCCGATCGACGACGTAGAGATGATTGTCGGCGTCCAACCTCCCCACATCTCCGGTATACAGCCACCCGTCGCGGATCGCGCGGTCGGTCGCGATCGGGTTACCCCAGTACCCCTTCATCACATTCGGCCCCCGGACCGCGATTTCCCCGACTTCACCGACCGGGACCTCACTCCCGTCGGGAGCGACGATCTTCACCTGAACGCCGGGAAGCACCGGGCCGACCGAACTGGTGCGCAGGGGCCGGTCCGTCCGGTTGTAGGCCACCGCCGGCGCGGCCTCGGTCAGGCCGTACCCCACAATGACCGGCACCCCGAATCGCTTCTCGGCCCAGACGCGCACAGCCTGCGGTAGAGCGGCGCCGGCCGTCGACAGGCGCTCGAGAGGGGTGGAGAACGTCAGGCCCGTCGAGTTGTGCATCAGCATCTGCAGATGCGTCGGTACGCCGACGAGGATGGTGATCTTACGCGCATCGATCAGCTCGGCCACACGACGCGCGTCGAACTTGGCCATGGGCCACACCGCCGCACCGGCGCGCAGGGCCAAGCCGAGCACGGTCAATCCCATGGTATGGAACGGCGGGAGAATGCCCGCGACAACATCGTCGGCAGCAGGGCCGAGTACGGCGGTTTCCCCCAGAACTTCAGCGTTGAAGAGCAGATTCCCATGCGTGAGTTCGGCCCCCTTGGGCGCGCCCGTGGTTCCCGAGGTGTAGAGGATGGCGGCGGTGTCCGAACTGCTCACTGCCACCTTGTCGGCGTGCGCAGGGTGACGGCGCAGTGTGCCGACATCGACGACGGAGATATCGGTTCCGTTCGTCCACTCGCCGCCCTCCGAGGTGGCGATCAATGTTTTCGCACCGGAGTCCCGAAGTTGATGGGCCGCCTCCCGGGCGGTGAGCGCAGGGTTCATCGGAACCGCTATGGCGCCGATGCCGAGCGCAGCGTAAAAGGCGACAGCGAAGTCCAGCGGATAGGCCTGACTGACAGCGACGCGGTCTCCCCGCTCGACGTTCAAAGCACGCAGCCCGCCGCGAGCGGCTGCGATCCGATCGGTCAGCTCCCCGTACGTGATCACCTCCTCGTCGGTGATGAATGCGGCCCGGTCGGCGCCGAGACCAGCACCGATGTCAACCAGATCTGCGAGATTGCTCATTTCACTCCCTTCGACACCGCGCGGCAGCAAGCCATCCACGGCCGACGTCAACCGTACAAATCCAAGTTGCACAACGCAACACTTTGCTGCAAAGCAAGCGGGTTGAACTGCGGGTTTACTCTCTGATCGTCAATCGGTAGTCGTCGCGAAGCGAAACTATATGGCGCCCGAAATCAAGGCGGCGCGGCAAGTCGACAGATCTCATCTCTCCTTCGAGGATCGCCTCGGACCCCTCGGCGAGATCCGCAGATGTGCCTTTCGACCAGGCATTTCAGTACTCCAGGACCGCATCGGCGATGCATCCGCATGACGAAGGATCCGCAGTCGGCACGCAGAAGCGGCGTCGCCGACCGGATCGGCGATGGTCTATGGGACGAGGAGAACCACGTCAACCACCTCATATCAGTTGCTTATTACAACCATCTTAACTTGAGCCGCTGAACTTCAATCGTTCGCCCTGGTCGGATTCAACCCCTCTGAACTGCCCATATGCCGTCGGTGCACCGACGTTGTGTCAGAAAGTTCGCGATTCGTCCACATTGAGTAGTGATATGAGACTATATTTCTCCGCATCTTCCCCAGGAGGTCTAGTGCGGAACAGAAGTTCGCCATCACTGCGCAATGGACGCGCCCCGGGCAAACCCGAGGATCGGGCGCCGACGTCCAGCGAGCAAGCGCCGATTCGTCGGCGCCACCCGATGATTGTCCATCGCACCGAGCCCGGTAGACGCGCCCGACAGGTCGACTCGGCGTGCACCGCGAGATACCCCGCACTCGATCCAGGCTCGCGTCGGCGGCCGGGGATCTCCTGAATCGTTCCCGCACGTCGGCCCAGGCCGGGCGGCATTCGTCATGCTCGTCGACTCATATTGTCGAACAGCATATTCAGCTGTCTCATGCCGATCGGCCAATGCGCTTCATCCCGAGCGTTCTCATCATCGAGGAATCTTCATGACCGAATCCAGACCGGAGCAATCCACCGAACTCACACCGCCGATGGCGGCTCACTGGGCCGCCCGCGCCGGTCTCCCACTCACCGCCGATCGCCACACCGTGGTCGCGGCCACCGCCGACCACATCCACTCCGTCATCACCGTGCTGCGTGAACTCGACTTCGGCGACACCCCACCCGCCCTCGCCTACCGCGCCCAGGAGGACAAGCACGATGCGGCCGTATGAACTCTCACTCACCGCGGCCGCCACCGCCATCGCGGCCGGGCAGTTGTCCCCCGTCGAGCTGGTGGGCTCCGTCCTCGAGCGTGTAGAACTGGTCGAACCGCGCCTGAACGCCTACGTCACCATCACGGCGGAGCGCGCCCGCAGTGCCGCCCAGCAAGCCGCGGAAGAGATCGCTGCGGGACATATTCGGGGCCCGCTGCACGGAATCCCCATGGGCCTCAAGGACCTGATCGATGTCGCCGGGGTGGCCACCACCGCGAGCTCCCGGGTCCGCGCCGACTACTGCGCCACAGCCGACAGCACCGTCGCCGAACGGCTACGGGCAGCCGGTGCGATCTTGATCGGTAAGACCCACACGCACGAGTTCGCCTATGGTGTGACCACGCCGCAAACCCGGAATGCCTGGAGCGCGGACAAAATCGCCGGTGGCTCCAGTGGCGGCTCCGCGGTCGCCGTCGCAGCCGGCGCCGCGACCTTCGCCCTGGGCACCGACACCGGTGGATCGATTCGGGTGCCCGCCGCTCTCAACGGCGTGGTGGGTCTCAAGCCGACGTATGGACTGATCCCGCGGCACGGCGTCACCGCACTGTCGTGGTCGCTGGATCATGTCGGCCCGATCACGCGCACCACCCGCGATCAAGCCGTGGCCTTGGCCGCCATGGCCGGACACGACCCACGCGATCCAGCCTCCTTGGCCGATGCTCCCCGGCACTACCGGCTGGACGGGGCCGCGGATCTACGAGGTCTACTCATCGGCGTACCGCGCAACTACTACTTCGACCACATCGACGCCCAGGTGGAAGCCGCGGTCCGCCGCGCCATCGATCGCCTCGAATCGCTCGGCGCGGGCTTGGTGGAGGTCGAGATTCCAATGACGCGCTACATCCAGGCCACCCAATGGGGCTTGATGGTGCCCGAGGCGACCGCTTACCACGAACGAACCCTGCGGTCCGTTCCCCAGCTGTACCAGGAAGACGTGCGCATCCTGCTCGAGGCCGGCGAGCTCGTGCCAACCGGAGACTATCTGCGCGCCCAGCGCTCCCGCACTCTGATGCGGCGCGAATGGGCGCGGATTCTCGACACGGTCGACGCGATCGCCGCTCCGACGGTACCGGTCACCGCGGTGCCGGCGGGGCAGGACACGATCACCTGGCCGGACGGCACCGTGGAGGGCGTATCCGACGCCTACGTTCGTCTTTCGGCTCCCGCCGATATCACCGGGATTCCTTCCCTGTCCGTGCCCGTCGGCCATGACGTGTCCGGGATGCCGATCGGTATGCAATTGCTCGGACGGCCACTCAACGAGTCCACGTTGCTGCGGATCGGCAACGCCTACGAACAGACCGAAGAAGCGCGCACACTCGCACCGACTGCCTGAACAGCAGCGCGACGGTCCGCTGGATCCACGGCCCGGGAACACTAGTCGCGCCAGACGGGTGGCCGCTTCGCCAGGAAGGCCGCCATTCCTTCGCGGGCGCCGGGAAGTTGAGCGGCCGCGGCCATGACTTCCAAGGCGAGGGCGTAGGCATCTGCTTCGGGACGGTCGAGCTGGCGGTAGAGAGTGCGTTTGCCCAGTGCCTTGCTGGCGCGGCTGCCGCGGGTAGCTCGGGCGAGCAACTCGTCGACGGCGGTGTCCAGCTCGGCATCCGGCACCGCTCGGTTGATCAGGCCCCACTGTTCGGCGGTGCTGGCATCGATCGGGTCGCCGGTGAGGGCGAGTTCCATCAGTCGTTTGCGGCCGACGGCGCGGGCTACCGGCACCGCGGGGGTGTGGCAGAACCAGCCGCCCTTGCCGCCGGGCAGCGCGAAACCGGCCGATTCGGCGGCGACAGCCAGATCGCACGAGGCCACCAGTTGGCAGCCGGCGGCTGTGGCCAGACCTTGCACCCGAGCGATCACCACCTGCGGGACCGACTCGATGGTCGACATGAGCTCGGTGCACAGTGTGAGCAAATCTCGCACGCCGAGCAGGTCACGAGCGGCGACATCGGCGAAATCATGTCCTGCGGAGAACACCGGACCGTGCGCCCCGAGCACTATCCCGGTGGCGTCGGTCTCGCCGGCACCCCGGAAGGAGGCGAGCAGCTCGGCCAGATGTTCGCCGGACAGCGCATTGCGCCGCTCCGGCCGGTTCATCGTGATGCGCACTGTGTCGCCGTCCCGCGCGACCAGCACATGCCGATACTCCAAGGCGGTCATATATCCACCGTAGATCTCCACGGGCAACTACACGACGGTTCCGCAGTGCCGAACAGCCCCACGGCCGAGAGGCGATCGTGGCGGTGGGCTGATCCCGGCGCGGTGACGGCTCAAACCGCGCTCGGCTATCGCGATGTCCACGCTCGTCAACGTTGGTAACACCGCACAATGATCGGATGATTGTGGGGACCGACGGCTCATGTTCAGCTCGATGCCAACTGGCGGTCGGGCTCGGACGGTACGCATCGCTGGTGAGAATGCACCGCAGTACCCGAAGCGCGCTCGTCATGGTCGCCGTGTGCGCGACCGCCGTTCTGTCCGCTTGCTCGTCGTCGAACTCGGAGGCGGGCTTCACCGCCGCCAAGGACCAGCCATTGGTGATCTCGCTGGATGATCTGCTGGCCGCGACCGGCGGCAGCGCCGCGGTCGGGATCGCCGATCCGCAGCACGGCACGATCACCCGTCGCACCGACGGCGCGGTGGTGTACACCCCTGCGGCCGGATACACCGGTTCCGACAGCATCACCGTGACCACCACCGACGCCGTGAAGCTGTTCACCACCGACATCCCGCCGCTCGGTGACTTCGGTGGCGTGAGTCTGCAGGGCAGCGGGTACGGGTCGGCGTTCACGCCGGTGCCCGGATCGACCGACGAGTTCTACGGTCTCACCGACCGCGGTCCGAACGTGGACGGCAAGGGCAAGAACGAGAAGCTGACGCCGATACCGGCTTTCACGCCCACCATCGCGAAATTCAAGTTGGTCGGCACCAAGGCGGTGCTGGAAAGCACCATTCCCCTGAAGAACTCGGCGGGCCAGCCGTTCAACGGCCTGGTCGACACCTCCGCAAGCACCGGCGAGACCATCCGCGATCTCAACGGCACCGTCCTGCCGCCGACCGATCACGGCATCGACAGCGAGGGCCTGGTCGCGATGCCCGACGGCAGCTTCTGGGTGTCCGACGAGTACGGGCCGTTCGTCGTGCACTTCGACGCCAACGGCACCGAGCTCGAGCGGCTCGCACCGGGACGCGGTCTGCCCAAAGAGCTTTCGCTGCGCACCCCGAACCAGGGTATGGAGGGACTCACCATCACGCCGGATGGCAGCACACTTGTCGGCATCATGCAGAGTGCACTGAACGAGCCAGGTGTCACGTCGGCGCGTGAGGTGCCCATGACCCGGATCGTCACTGTGGATCTGAAGACCCGGGACGTCAAGGAATTCGTATATCCGCTGGAGAATCCGAAGCAGAAGCTCGCGGTCTCCGAGATCACGGCGCTGAGCGACACCACCTTCCTGGTCGACGAACGCGACGGCAACAAATCGCCCAAGGCCGACAAGAAGCTGTGGACCGTCGACATCACCGGCGCTACCGACATCGGCCCGCAGGCGAAATTCCAGCATGCGCAATACGATCCACAGCTCGGCCTGCTGGTCGACGGCAAGCCGCTGGAACTCCTCGTCGGTGCCGTGCCCACTGCCGAAGGCATCGCCACGCTGCGGAAGGCGGGTGTCACCCCCGTCGCCAAGAAGTCCGACCTGGACCTCGGCGGTTTGCTGGACGGCCTGAACGCCGACGGCAAGTTCTTCGGCCACGACAAGATCGAAGGCGTCGCCACCCGTGACGGCGGCAAGACCCTGTATATCGCCGACGACAGCGACTTCGGCATCGAGGCCGCCACCGGTGACCAGCCGCCGTTCGGACTGAAAGCCAAGCTTCTCGCCAACGGCGCCCAGGACACGGGTGAGGTGCTGATGGTCGACACCACCAAGCTGCCCGCCGAGACGCGGACGCGGACGATCACGATCACCGTGAAGTAGCGGACGGACCGCGCGATATCCCGTGCGCGCCCCCGACCGCTCGGCCGGCTGGGCGCATTGACATGACGGACATCATGCGAGAATGTAGTTCACATGATGGTCGACATGCCAAGTTCTCCCTCCGGGGAGGGGCGGCGAGCGCGACAGAAACGAGAGTCGTTGACGCGCATCCTCGATGCGAGCGCCGCTCGGCTGCGAGCGGATGGTCCCGATGGCGGCGCTATCGGGAAGGTCATGCAGGACGCGGGCCTGACGCACGGAGCCTTCTACTCACATTTCGCGAGTAAGGACGATCTGGCCATCGCGGCCTTTCGGCACGGGCTTGCCGAAAGCCGGCCGCGTTGGATCGGCAAGACACGCGACGCGTCCTGGGGCGCCCGCGCGGCCCGCCTCGCGCGCGGCTATCTCAACCGGACCCACCGCGACGAGCGGGCGGATTCGTGCGCGTTCTCCGCGATCGGATCCGACGCCGCGCGCATGCCCGCCGAGTTCCGGACAGCCTACGAGGAGGAACTGCGCAAGACCCTCAACGCGATGGGCGGCCGTCGGGTGGACGATCCGCAGGAGCACGAACTCTATGACGAAGCCATCGCGACCCTGGCCTTGTGTATCGGCGGACTCGTGCTGTCACGGGCCGTCGAATCCGAGTCCTTCTCGTCGCGGATTCTGCGTGTGTGCCGGAATGCGGCGGCGCGGATGGGCGCCGCGGTCGATGAACGCGCCGAGCGCGGACACGGGGCAGAGGTATGAGTTACCGGACTGCCGCAGCGGCATAGATTGGCCTCCAACAGGACACCTACGTATCAGGAGACCCTGTAATGCCATATAGTACAGCGCCTTTCGCGGCGAAGAAATTTTCGGATGTTCGTGGACTGCGCATGGCCTACATCGATGAGGGGCAGGGCGACGCCATTGTCTTTCAACACGGCAACCCCACATCGTCGTATCTGTGGCGCAATGTCATGCCGCATTGTGAGGGGCTGGGACGGTTGATCGCCTGCGACCTCATCGGCATGGGTGATTCCAGCAAGCTCCCCGATTCCGGTCCCGACCGATACACCTATGCCGAGCACCGTGAGTATCTTTTCGATCTGTGGGATGCGCTCGATCTCGGCGACAATATCGTGCTGGTCCTCCACGACTGGGGATCGGCTTTGGGATTCGATTGGGCAAACCAGCACCGCGACCGTGTCCGGGCAATCGTTTACATGGAAAGCATCGTCATGCCGGTGACGTGGGAACAGTGGCCCGAAGGCGCACGGGGCGTGTTCCAGGGTTTCCGGTCGCCTGCCGGTGAGGGAATGGTGCTCCAGAAGAATATCTTCGTCGAGCGGGTTCTCCCCGGTTCGGTACTGCGGGCGCTGAGCGACGCGGAGATGGCGGAATATCGGCGGCCGTTCGCGTCGCCGGGCGAGGATCGGCGGCCCACTCTGAGCTGGCCTCGCCAGATCCCGATCGAAGGGGAGCCGAAAGACGTCGTCGAGGTGGTCGAGGTGGTCGAGGACTACGGACGATGGCTGAGCACCAGCGATGTTCCGAAGTTGTTCGTCAACGCGGAACCGGGCTCCATTCTCACCGGACCGCAACGCGAGTTCTGTCGCACCTCGCCCAATCAGCGCGAAACGACCGTCGCGGGGTCACATTTCATCCAGGAAGATAGCCCTGATGAGATCGGTACTGCCATAGCGGAATTCGTCAAAGAAGTACGCTACTGAAGGTGCGTGAGTCGCAGTGGCGACAGCGACTTCTGAGGTGAGACCGGGCCGGTCGGAAAGCGTATGTCCAGCAGCCGCGCCGGTCCGGTGCCGTCACGGATCCCGGTGAGGTCGATCATCGTTCGGTGGCGCTGGTCCTGTCAGACGCGGTCGTGGAGAGTGACCTGATAGCCGTCGGGGTCGGCGAAGGTGAATGTCCGACCGAAGGGGCCGTCGATCGGTGCGGAGACGATGGTGTGACCGTCGGCGACCAGAGCATCGTGAATGGCCTGGACGTCTGTGGCGTGGAGCCAGATCGCGGCACCGATGCCGGGCTGAGCGACGGATGCGAGATCGGTGCCGGGAACGACGTCGCGGAGTGCGAACGCGATCGGCTTCGTCTCGAAGACGACGGCGTGTGGAGGTCCGGCCTGCGAGCGGACCAGGCCGAGGTACTGCTCGTAGAACGCCTGCGAAGCGGCCAGGTCGCGCGCTTGGAGCGAGATGAAGTCGGGGCCGGTAACGGGCATGATGATCTCCTCATTCTGTGTCAGGTCTCTGACATGGGTCAATCTATGTCAGACTACTGACATGAGTCGAGACGGTGTGGGCGTCGACCTGGAAACGTCGCTGGGCTACCTGCTGAAAGAGGCGTCGAGCGCCCTGCGCGTAGCCATGGAGGAGGTGCTGCGGCCACTCGGGATGAGCGTGACGCACTACTCCTGCCTCGAGCTGCTGGCGCAACGACCGGGCCTGTCGAACTCCGAGCTCGCGCGGGGCGCGTTCGTGACACGGCAGACGATGAACGTGCTACTCCAAGCCCTGGAACGAGACGGCTATGTGACCAGGCCCGCAAAGGCACCCGTCGGAAAGGCTCTTCCCACACGGCTCACGCCCCGCGGACGACGAAGCCTCGAGAAGGCGACCGTAGCGGTCCGGTCCGTCGAGGTCAGAATGCTCGCCGGCCTGACCGAGACCGAGCAGTCCAACGCGTTGGGGATCCTGCGGAGCATGATCCATTCCCTGCGCGATGGCAGCGACGGTGCATAGCTCGTTCCCCGGCGCCCGTCTCGTCGCGCTCGGATAGCAGTGCAGCCGAGCGTGAAAATCCCGTGCGGGCGACCTCGAAAACCGACGACCCGACTGCACCCTCTTCTGCGATGAGCCGTCAATTGTTATCGCGGCATTCGCTGGCGGTCAGTGCGTGGCGTAGTGCGGCGCTGCTTTGGTAGCCGACCATCGGCGCGATCTTGGTGAGGGGAAAGTCGGTGGTGCGCTGGAGGTGGCGGGCGCGTTCGGCGCGAATGTGTTGCACGAGGGTATTGGGGCTGGTGCCCAGTTGTTGCCGGACGTGACGCTCCAGAGTGCGACGGGTGGTCCCGATCGCGGTGGCGGCGTCGGAAATCGAGATGGGCTCGGTCAGATGTGCGCGAATCCAGTTTTCGAAGTCGGTGATGAGCCGGTCGGTGCTGGAGAGATAGCCGAGGGCGGATTCGATACTGCGGGAGGGACGTTCATCGATGAGCAGAGTCGCGGCCGTGAAGTCGGCGAGTTGTGAACTCGCCCGAGCCACGAGGTTGATCGCGAGATCGATGTGGGCGAACGCGGCGCCCGCGGTGGTGATGTGCCC
Organism: Nocardia sp. NPDC004718; assembly: GCF_053601535.1. NCBI lineage: Bacteria > Bacillati > Actinomycetota > Actinomycetes > Mycobacteriales > Nocardiaceae > Nocardia > Nocardia sp. NPDC004718. Next base: position 10,534 of record NZ_JBSGCA010000020.1, on the reverse strand, counting down.
GTCTTGGACGACCATTCGGGTCATGTCGAGATCGACGCGCGGGTAGCGGCGCTGGAATTCGGTGGTGAGCCACCAGCTGGTGGTGGCGCGGCGTCCGTTGAGGATGCCCGCCTCCGCCAGCAGCAGTGTGCCGGTGCAGGCGGCGGCTAGTTGACGGCCTTCGTCCGCCCAGTCGCGTAGCTGCGTGCGCAGCCGATGTATGTCGGGGCGCAGGAGGGCGTCGATCACGCCGGGTGGGCTGTTGGCGCCGATGGCGGGAATGACGAGGATGTCGAGATCGCCCATGCGGGCATCATCGAAGGTGAAGTCGATCGGGACCAGCAGGCCGCCCTGCGTGGGCATCGGTGCCGGGGTCGCCGCGATTGTGCAGACGGAAATCGCCGGAATATTCCGGTCGACTCGTTCTCGTGCGGCTTCGGCGGTACGCAGGACGTCCAAGACGGTGGTCAGGCCGGAGTCCCAGCCGCCGGCGATCGCGGCAACCCCGATCTTCATGTCGCAAAGTGTAGCCGTTTTGTCGCAATCATTAGTTTTGTCGTCAATAGTGTCGCGGCCATGACAACGAATACCGCATTGATGGTCACCTTCACCACCGCCGAGGGCAAAGCGGACGCCTTCGCCGAACTCCTCGAACGCGCCCGTCCCTTGATCGAAGCCGAAGCCGGGACGACGGTGTGGCTGGCCGGACGGTCGGCCACGGAACCGTCGACGTTCTTCCTCGTCGACGTGTTCGCCTCGCCGGAGGAGCAGAAGGCGCACATGGCGGGCGCGGCCGCAGCACTGATTCTGGGTGAGGGCAGCGATCTGCTCGCCCAGCCACCGACGGTGTCACCGCTGTCGGTGGTCGCGGTCAAGAACGGCGCGGCGTAACTTCATGCGAGCCACGTATTTGTACGGCCCCGGCGACGTTCGCGTCATCGATGTCCCCGACCCGGTCATCCACGACGCCACCGACGCCATCGTCCGCGTGGTGCGCGCGTGCGTGTGCGGGACGGATCTGCACCCCTACCATTCCATGGCTCCGACACCTCGGGGCAGTTCCATGGGCCACGAGTTCGTCGGCGTGGTCGAAGACATCGGCGGCGACGTGCGCACCGTGAAGAAGCGTGACCTGGTCATCGCGCCGTTCGTATGGTCGGACGGCACCTGCGATTACTGCCGCGAAGGTCTGCACACCTCGTGCAGGCACGGTGGTTACTGGAACGCGGGCGGCGTCGGCGGCGGGCAGGCGGAGGCGGTGCGGGTCCCGTTCGCCGACGGCACGCTCGTTCCGGTCTGCGTCGAGGAGAACTCACCGCTGATCCCGTCACTGCTGACGCTGTCCGACGTCTACGGCACCGGCTACCACGCCGTTCGTGCAGCACGCGTCAGCGCCGAGACGACGGTCACCGTGATCGGCGACGGCGCTGTCGGGCTCTTGGCCGTGCTGTCCGCCCGACAGCTCGGCGCCCGGCGGGTAGTCCTGATGGGCCGCCACAAGGACCGCACCGACGTGGGCCGCGAATTCGGCGCCACCGAGGTCGTCGCCGAGCGCGGCGAGGAAGGCATCGCCGCCGTCCGTGAGCTGACCGGGGGGGGCGGCACCCACGTCGTCATCGAAGCCGTCGGTCATATGCCCGCTTACCAGCCGTCGGCGTCGTCCGCCCGGGCGGTGTGATCAGCCGGGTGGGTGTCCCGCAATACCAGAACGCCCCGATCGGGTTCGGCAGTCTGTTCGGCCCCAATATCACTCTCACCGGAGGGCCCGCGCCGGTCCGCGCCTACATCGACATCCTGCTGCCGGGCGTCCTGGACGGCAGGGTGGAGCCCGGCAAGGTCTTCGACCGCGAAGCCGGCCTCGACCAGATCGCCGAGGCCTACCGCGCCATGGATTCCCGCGATGCGCTCGAGGTGCTCGTCCGACCCTGAACAGGGGGCCGAGCCGGACTCCGTTGTCGCCGACCATGTCGCAAACGGTGGCCGTGATGCCGCATCAGGTATCCGGGCGCTCCGTAGCGTCGGCCGCGACGACGAAATCGGTCGTCGTCGATATCCCGAACGGAGAACCTCATGAAGGCACAGGTAGATTCTCGGCCATATTGTTTCCGGCGGCTCGGAACTTTCCGCGCCGCCGGACAGTCCGCTGGCTCGCGCACGGACTGCTCGCATTTCCGAACACACGAGTCGATGGTGAAACAGGCCGTGTCGACGGTGGTCTCGGCATGACCGAGAATCTGCGGCCAAGTGCGGTCCTCACCGTCGAGCGGCGCGGGCATGTCTTGTTGATGGGCCTCAATCGCCCTGCCAAACGCAATGCGTTCGACATGGAGTTGCTGCGTGCGCTCGGAAATGCCTACTACGTCCTGGAAACGGACGACGACCTGCGGTGCGGTGTCCTGTACGGCCACGGCGCGAATTTCACCGGCGGGCTCGATCTGGCCGATGTGCTGCCGCAGATCATCGACAGCAGCGTCGATTGGGCCGAGGACGAGTTGAATCCGGTGTCCACCACCGGACCGGCGCGCACGACTCCGGTCGTGGCGGCCGTGCACGGATGGTCCATGACCATTGGTATCGAACTGCTGCTCGCCGCGGACGTGCGCATCGCCGCCGCCGACGCTCAGTTCGCGCAGATGGAAGTGCAGCGCGGTATCTTTCCCCTCGGTGGCGCGACCTACCGGCTTCCGCGCGAGGCGGGATGGGGCAACGCGATGCGCTGGCTGCTCACCGGAGATCCGTTCGACGCGAACGAAGCACTGCGCCTCGGGCTCGTCCAAGAGGTGGTCGAGCCCGGCCGTCAACTCGAGCGTGCGCTCGAGCTGGCGGAACGGATCAGCGAGCAAGCGCCGCTCGGTATCGAGGCGACCATGGCTTCGACGCGGCGCGCGATAAACGACGGCGAGGTCGTCGCGGGCGAAGCCATCCGTGCGGACCTGCGGCGTCTGGTCACCAGTGAGGACGCCAGGGAAGGCATGCTGTCGTTCCTGGAGCGGCGACCGGCACGATTCACCGGGCGATAACAAGCGGATGCCGGGGCCGAATTCGCAGTTGGGAAACGCAATGCTATGCCATCTGACAGTTGATTTTCGGCCTCGGCACCGTTCGTCCGACATGGATCACTCGTGGCCGCGATGCCGCTCCCGTCTCGTCGGGGCGTTCGTCAACCGTGCTCACATTTCCTCGATGCCGCTGCTGGATCCGCGAACGCAGACGGGTTTGTATCCGGACGTCGGTATCGCCTGGTCGGCGCTGTCGAACGGAATCACGTCGGTGATGATCAGTTCCGGATGCAGGCGGCCGCTGGACAGCAGATTGAGCACCGCGGGCATGTGCGAGCGGGCGTTGCTGAGCGCGCTATTGAAATGGATCCCTTTCATGTGCATCGCGGGCAGCGGCAGCCCGATGTCGCTGAAATAGAACGAGCTGCTTTCGACATAACCGCCCGGTGCTGTCGCCAGGATCGCGTTGCGCAAGGCACGGACCGATCCACTGGAGTGGTTGAGGGCGATCTGGTACTCGTGGGCGCTGGGCTCGAACTCTTCGGGAGCACTGGTCCTGGCGCCCAGTTCGGCGGCGATGCGACGCCGGTCCGGGTCTGGGTCGACATAGTGCACGACACGAGCGCCGCAGGCACGCGCGACGTCGGCGCTGTAGAGGCCGATCGTGCCCCCGCTCATCACCAGGACATCGGCGCCGGGGTCGCTGCGCAGATGCGGAACCACCGAGCGCCAGGCGTCCGCGAGGTTGTCGCCGACCGAAACAGCTTGGATGGCAGTGACATTCGGCGGCAGCGGTAGCAGCGCATAGCTCGCGAACGGGACTCGCACGAGGTCGGAGAACAGTCCGCCGTATCCGCCGCCGAACGGGATTCCGTATGCCGCCACACCGTGGGCGGCGGTGGCTCGGCAGTAGAGCGGCAGGTCCGCGCGGCACCGGTCGCAGTCGCCGCAGGACACATGGTAGGGGATCGCGACCAGGTCACCGGGGGCGATACCGGTGACCGCGTCCCCGACCTCCACGACCTCGCCGACGCATTCATGACCGATGGCGAACGGGGCGTCGACACCCGGGAGGGGCACCGCGCCGCGGATCACTCGCTGATCCAGATCGCAGGTCGAGACCGCGATGGGCCGGACCAGCGCGTCGGTCCGGCTTCGGATCACCGGCTCGGGTTCGTCGCGCCATTCCAACCCCCCGGCTCCGTTGTAGTAGAGCACTCGCATGCGTCGCAGCTTTCTTCTCGGTCCGGCGCCAGTGCCGGACTTGGGGTGTGTCATTCGGTCATGCTTGATGAGTGATGATCGGCGGATGCTCGGCGTCGACGGGTGTCGTCGCCGTGGCGTCGTGTGTGCGCTCGCCGAAATACAGCAGTTCCCAGACGGTTCGGCCGTCGAGACTGTCGGTGTGACCGTCGCTGGTGTGCGTCAGCGTCACGTCGCCGAGGAAGCGGTGGTAGGCGCCGTACTCGCCGAAGTCCAGCCGGAAGATGTCGTCGAGGTAGGTGAAGGTGACGGTGTAGGTCGTGCCCGCTTCTTCGATCGTGTACCGCAGCCGCTTGTCGAACGGCACGCCGCTGTCGGGATGTACGGCGGTGTCGTCCGCGGCGACCTCGATGCCTTCCGCGCCCACTCTGGCGGCCACGATCTCGCCTGCCTTGACGATCAGCAGTACGGGGACCGTCACGCCGCCGTACTGATCATCAGCGACGAACGCCAGCGTCACGATCGTGTAGTCGCCGAGCAATGCTCGACCCCAATACCAGTGGTCGAGGATCTTTCGTGGTGCGATGTTGCCCCAGTTGTGGTCGTGGTAGCCCAGTCCCGTCGATCGCACGACCTCGTCGTCCACGGTCAGAACGGCGTCGACGGCGCCCCTCGCCACCACCGGCAACCAGGCGATGTAGTGCTCTTCGTTCTCGCCGAAGAAGAGCAGCCCCGATTCGGGCCGCCACGGTGGCACCTGCGGGCTCAGCGTGAGGTCGACGGTCACTTCATCGATCTCGACATGAATGGTGTAGCCCCCGGGGCCACCGCGGAAGACGTTGGCGCCGATCCGCACGTCGCAGCCGGCGGTGGCGGCTTGGAAGGCGTCCGGTGACTCGATGCAGGTCTTCTGAATTCGTGTTCCGTCCGGGCGCGTCAACGTCAGCAACACGAACGGAGTCAGCGGCGCCTTGGGGGAGACATACGGCGGCTTGGTGTGGAACTCGACCGTGAGGGTCGAACCATCCTCCAAATGCGCGTCGCAGTACCACCATTCGAATGTCCCGTCGGCAGCGCCGGTGCGGAGGCCGTCCTCCCAGGGCTCGATCACGCCGGGCGTGAGACCCAACCGCTGGTAGTGGCTGGGGCTGTTGCCAATGACAGCTTTCATCGGTGTTCCTCACCTTTGATGACTCGAACGACTCGGTTGGCGTGGCGGTGACACTGGTGTCCGGGGGGTCTTGCTTCGGACTCGACCAGCGGCAGGGAGCGTGCGAGCCTTGAGCGCACACCTCGCCCGATGGTTAAGGAGTTGAGTATTTGTGTTCCCGTTGCCACGTTCGCGACGCTAGCCATCGACATGGCAAAGATTGCGACAATGGAACGAACGTTTGCGACATCATGGGCATTTGCCCTGCGGAATCAGTGCCGCTGCACGACTGTTGAGCGTGCCCGGGCGCGATGTGCGCCGCCGCGCGAAACGTTGATCTCGACGCCATGGCCTGTGAAGCATGTAGTAAGAATGTTGACTATGGCGCGTCGGGTAGACACCTGGAACAGGCCGCCATGGCAGTGCGGCACCGCTACGCCGCTGAATTCGCCCCGCCCGAGCGCATCGGCCGCGATATGGAGAAGAAACCAGATGAGTCAGACTTACTTTCAGGTGATCGCCCACTACCACGTGCAGCCGGAGCAGTTGACGACCGTCCTCGAACTGCTCGCCCGGTTGCGCGCCGCCAGCCGCCGAGAACCGGCCAACCTGGCGTACGACTATTTCCAAAATGCCGACGACCCAACGCACCTGGTGATCCTCGAGCGTTACACCGATGCCGAGGGCTTCGCCGCCCACCGCGAATACGACCACTTCCGGACTCTGGGAATCGACGGAATCATTCCGCGACTGGATCGCAGGCAGGTCGACACCTACCCGGTCGTCGCGGCCGGCTGAGACTGCTGCCGCGGGCCGGTCACCGGCGCGCCCGAACGCGGAATACCCGCCTACCTGGCAATGATCGCGTTACCAGGTAGGCGGGTATTCCGCGTCAGCGGCCGGTGAACTCCGGCTCGTCTTCGGCGAGGAAGGCCTCGACGGCCATGTGCGGGTCAGGCCGGCTGTACGACGGTGTCGGGCCTCGGTGTCTTGCGGGCGAGAGCCTGGAGCGCCTCGTCGTACTGGGCCTTGAAGCGAGCCACCAAGTCCGCGACGGTGAGGTTTTCCTTGATCGCGCCGATGCCTTGTCCGGCGCCCCAGATGTCCCGCCATGCCTTGGCGCTCGCATTGCCGCCGGAGCCGAAATTCATGACGGAAGGGTCGGAATGGGGGAGGTTGTCCGGGTCCAAGCCGGCGGCGACGATACTGCCGCGCAGATAGTTGCCATGAACGCCGGTGAACAAGTTGCTGTACACGATGTCCTTGGCCCGGGAGTCGACGATCATCTGCTTGTATTCCGCAGCAGCTATCGCCTCGGCGGTCGAAAGGAATGCCGAACCGATATAGGCGAGGTCAGCGCCTGCGGCCTGCGCGGCGAGGATGGAACGGCCGTGGGCGATCGCGCCGGACAACAGCACCGGGCCGTCGAACCACTCCCGGATCTCCTGAACGAGCGCGAACGGCGACTGCGTTCCGGCGTGGCCGCCTGCGCCGGCAGCGACGGCGATGATGCCGTCCGCGCCCTTTTCGATTGCCTTCCGAGCGAACTCGTCGCTGATCACGTCGTGCAGGACGATTCCGCCGTAGGAGTGGACGGCGTCGTTGATCTCCGGGCGTGCGCCCAGAGAGGTGATCACGATAGGCACGCGGTGCTGCACGATCACGTCCATGTCGTGTTCGAGGCGGTCGTTGGTCCGGTGGACGATCTGGTTGACGGCGAACGGCGCGACGGTGGCGTCCGGGTTCGCCGCCGCGAACGACGCGTTTTCCTCGGTGATGCGGTCCAGCCAGTCCGCCAGCAGTGATGCCGGACGTGCGTTCAGCGCGGGAAAGGATCCGATCACCCCGGCCTGGCACTGAGCGATCACGAGTTCGGGTCCGGAGGAGATGAACATCGGCGAGCCCACGATGGGCAGGGTGAGGCGACCGGACAGAGCGGCGGGTAAGGCCATGATGACGTCCTTCGAGGAGTTCTGAAGCGTTGACTCGCGGCGATTCGGGCCGCATGGCGCTGCGTTACGACGAAGCTATCGACGCACCCCGCATTCATGCAATAAGTTGCAAAAACATGTGTGGCCGATCACATGCCCGGGGGTCCCGCGCACGGCCTTCGCCGCGGATATTCCGGATTCAGGTCGCGGGACCAACGCGCTCGACGCTCTCTAACATGGGGCCGTGGCACTGCAGTTCGCGATCCTCACCGCGTTGACCGAACGGGCCTCGACCGGCATCGAGCTCGCTCGGCGCTTCGACCGCGCCTTCGGATACTTCTGGTCGGCCACCCATCAGCAGATCTATCGCGAATTGGATCGGCTCAGCGGTGGCGGTTTGGTCGCCGAGGTTTCGCAGCCACAGGCGCCGGGACGTGGTCAGCCGAAGCGTTTCTCGATCACGCCTGCGGGCACCGCTGCGCTTCGCCGTTGGGTGTGCGAGGTCGACGAGCCGCCGCAGCAGCGAGAAACGCTGCTGATCAGGTTGCGAGCAGCGGCCGCCACCGGGGACTTCGAAGGTGTCCGCGAGGTGGTCGCGCACCACCTCGCGGTGCACGAGAAGACGTTCGCGACCTATCGGGAGATCGAGGCACGTGATTTTCCGGCTGTCGGCGACGATGCCGGCGCGATGAGGCATCTGATCCTGAAGGCCGGTCTCGGGACCGAACGTGCCTGGGTCGACTGGTGCCGGGAAGTCATCGAAGCCCTCGATGCCATGCAGACGCCGAGCGAATCGCGCTCGACCTGAGCCTTCGCCGTCGTCCGATCGCGACGCGAACCATCACCCACAAGTCGGCGGCCGGTTCCGGCCGACAATCCCTGCCGTGCGCCGCCGATTGCGGCCTGAAGGCGCTGAAAGCCTCGCGCCGACCGAGCTGTGGCCGCCCAACCATGCGCGGCGGCCTAACGCTACCGGCGAAGTTCGGGGTCACGGCTTGGGTCCGATGGATGGCCGTCCAGAGCGGGAGCGGCCGCGTGGCCGTCACCAAGTGCATGGTCTATCTATGAAACCGATATTCTCGCTGCATGAGGCGTACATCCTTCGCGCGGTGGCCATGCTCCGTCGCGCGCACGATGGATCTGCTCGGTGATTGGTGGACCCCGCTGGTGATGCGTGAGGCCTTCTATGGAGTACGCCGTTTCGAGGACTTCCAGCAGCAGTTGGGCATCGCGCGCAATACCCTCAGCAGCCGTTTGCGTCGTCTGGTGGACGAAGGCTTGCTCGAGAAACGGCCGTATCAGGTCGAGCCGACCTGGTACGAGTACGTGCTCACCGAGAAGGGCGCCGACTTCTGGAGAGTGTTGCTGGCGATTTCGAGCTGGGGTGATCGCTGGCTCGCCGACGAATCGGGTCCGCCGGTGCTCGTGCAGCACACCGCGTGCGGTCATGACACACAGGTCAAGGTGGTCTGCGAGCACTGTGAACAGCCCGTCCCGATCGAGGAATCCCGGCTGCGCATGGGCCCGGGCTACCCCGAACCTCTGCGTGAACGCCCCGACGTCGTGGAGCGCTTCGCGCGGCAAGAGTCGAAGTAACTGACGAAAGTTCACCGGGGCCGGTTTCAGGTCCCGAGGCGTAGCGGCACACCGAGTTGCTGGTCCACCGCCATCGTTCGCTTCGGTGCTCTGCTCTGCCGAAGGACGCCCCGAACGAGGCGGTACGCGCACCGTGGCCGCGTCTCTTGGCGAGCCGAATTCACCTGCCTTACCAGCGCTTATGTACATGTTGTGTGGCAGATCACATCGATAAATGGGGGCCGTCGGTATTGACCGCGGCCTGCCCGATCCCGCATCGTATGCGCTGAATAAGCGCTTAGTAAGTAGCTGGGAGGTTGGGCACATGCCCGAAGCCGTCATCGTCTCCGTCGCCCGGTCGCCGATCGGACGCGCCGTCAAGGGCTCGCTGAAGGACATGCGACCCGACGACTTGGCGGCGCAGATCGTCAAGGCCGCGCTGCAAAGGGTGCCCGCGCTCGATCCGGCCACGATCGACGACCTGATGCTCGGCTGCGGCCAGCCCGCGGGTGAATCGGGTTTCAATCTGGGGCGCGTGGTGGCGGTACTGGCCGGGCTTGATCGGGTGCCCGGTGTCACGGTCAATCGCTATTGTTCGTCGAGCCTGCAGACGACCCGGATGGCGCTGCACGCGATTCGAGCCGGTGAAGGTGATGTGTTCGTCTCGGCGGGCGTCGAGACCGTCAGCCGCTACAACAGCGGCAATGCCGATGGCCTGCCGGGCACCCAGAACTCCCTGTTCGAGGACGCGGTCGCGCGGACGTCGAAATTCGCTGCGGGAGGACAGGTTTGGTCGGACCCCCGCGAAGACGGAGCACTGCCCGACATCTACATCGCGATGGGGCAGACCGCCGAAAACGTCGCGCAGTTCGCGGGTGTCAGCCGCGCGGAGCAGGACGTCTTCGGCGTGCGTAGCCAGAACCTCGCCGAAATCGCGCTGTCGAATGGATTCTGGCAACGCGACATCACCCCGGTGACTCTGCCCGACGGCACGGTGGTGTCGGCCGATGACGGTCCGCGCCCGGGTGTGACGCTGGACGCGGTCGCGGCGTTGAAGCCGGTGTTCCGGCCGGACGGCACGGTCACCGCGGGCAATTGCTGTCCCCTCAACGACGGTGCCGCCGCGGTGGTCGTCATGTCGGATACCAAGGCGGCGGAACTCGGATTGACGCCACTCGCGCGCATCGTCTCCACCGGTGTCAGCGGCCTGTCGCCGGAGATCATGGGCTTGGGCCCGGTCGAGGCGTCGCGGCGCGCGCTGGCGAACGCGGGCATGACGATCGGCGACATCGACCTGGTCGAGATCAACGAAGCCTTCGCGGCGCAGGTCATCGCGTCCATGCGCGAGCTGGATATCGACCTCGACAAACTCAACGTCAACGGCGGCGCGATCGCCGTCGGCCATCCCTTCGGGATGACCGGTGCGCGGATCACCAGCACCCTCGTCAATTCGCTGCAGTTCCATGACAAACAGTTCGGCCTGGAGACCATGTGCGTCGGCGGGGGCCAGGGCATGGCCATGGTGCTCGAGCGGCTGTCCTGAGCGCGCTCCGCTGTCGTCCACCGGTTGCGCGTGGACCGTTGAGCATCTGTCCATCCCGAAGGACTCTCAATGACCATGTCAAGCCGCAGCAGCAACCGGGGCCGGGTTGCCGTGGGTGAACTCGCGTTGGTCGCGCAGCAGTGCCCACAACACG
>NZ_JBSGCA010000019.1:0-134959 GCF_053601535.1 Nocardia sp. NPDC004718 | reverse complement strand
AGGACCTCGCGGTGGGTCATCGCGGCGGGGTCGCGCCGCGTCACCGCATCGACTGAACTAGACATCCACTTCCTGACTCTCTGTCGAAACCGGCTCGCTCCCGCCCACCGTGGTGTGGTGCGCGACTGCGGCCAGTGAATTCCTGAGCTTCTGAACAACCACGGCGGCCTGCTCGGCCTCGTCCTCACTCCAATCGGCGAGAGCGGCCTGCAATCCCCGCGCCCGCGACACTCGGATGCGTCGCAGCAGATCGCGTCCTTGGTCCGTGATTTCGATGAGGGTGGCCCGGCCATCGCTGGGATCGGCATGGCGGGCGATGTCGCCGGAACTCACCAACTCGGCGACATGCCTGCTCAGTGTCGATGGGCTGATGCACAAGTCCACGGCCAGATCCACTTGCCGGCATCGCCCCCTGGCCTCGAGGGAGCCCAGCACGCCGACGCCCCCCGGAAGCAGGTGCCCTTCTTCCGGGTGCGACAGAACAGCGCGCATCGCACGGCCCATGAAATAGAGCTCAGTTATCAGGCTCCGAGCCGCATCGGGTGATACTGCCATGCCTACTCCCAGCACGAGAATTAGTTGCTTGTGCTACGCAACTATAGCCTGATTACTTGCGCTAAGCAATTAACCGGGCAGGAGGTATCGCCGTCAACGGATTCGCGCGCGTGGACGAACCGCCGCGAACGAGAAGGGCGCAGCTCGCGACGCCCATGGCAAAACCTAGGTGCTCTAGGATATAAACTAGTAACCCAAGGTCGAGGAGGTGTGCACATGATGGCCAGAGCGGGACTGACCGCGAATCGGATCACGCGGGCCGCGGCCGATCTCGCCGACGAAATCGGCTTGGAGAACGTCACCATGTCGGCGGTGGCCAAGAAGTTCGGCGTCCAGGACGCCAGCCTGTACTCGCACGTGAAGAATCTGCGAGACCTCCGCGCGCGGGTGTCCGTTCTGGCGGCCACGGAGAAGACCGAACTGATCGCGTCCGCCGTGGCCGGTCGCGCCGGACGCGATGCGCTCGCCGCCTACGCCCACGCCTGGCGGGACTACGCCCTGCGTCACCCCGGCCGTTACGCCGCGACCCAGCTTCCCTTCGATCCCGAGTTGACTCCGCCCATCGCGACCGGCGCGCTGCACGCCATCGAGCTGACCTACGGCATGCTGCGTGCCTACGGCCTGGCCGAACCCGACCGGACCGATGCGGTCCGCCTGCTGCGCAGCACCTTCCACGGATACAGCGTTCTGGAGGCGACCGGCGGCTTCGGGCACACGCGCTCGACCGCCGAGTCCTGGGAACGCATCATCGACGCCCTGCACGTCGCCCTCGAGCAGTGGCCGACCCCCCACAAGGAGAAATCATGAGATCCGGCACCCTGCGAGTCCCGGGAGCCACCCTGTACTACGAGGTCAGCGGCGCGGGGCCGGTGCTGCTGTTGCTGCCGGGCAGCGGAGGCGACGCGGCGGTGTTCGATCCCATACTCGAGCCACTCGCACAACACTTCACCGTGGTCACCATCGACCCGCGCGGCTACTCGCGCAGTGTGCTCGACCCCGGCCCACCGGCCGACATCGAGGTCGAGGTGCAGAGCGAGGACGCTCACTTGCTCCTCGAACACCTCACCCCCGAGGAAGAGAACGCTTACGTGTTCGGCGGCAGCGGCGGGGCGGTGGTCGCGCTCGACCTGCTCGCCCGGCGTCCCGAGCGGTTGCGTCTGGTGATCGCACACGAGCCGCCCTCTTTCGGGGTGCTGCCCGATGCCGCCGAGCACAAAGCGTTCGTCGACGAGGTGTATGAACTGTTCGTCACCGACGGTCTCGCCGCCGCGGGCGCCCGCTTCCTCGAAGGCATCGGCGGAGGTGTGCGGATGCCCGATCCCGCCGAACTCTCCCCGCGCGCCGCGGCGATGATCGAACGCCTGCACGCCAACGCGCCGCGCAACATGGCGCACGAGTTGCGCACGATCACCTCGCATCTCCCGGACGTCGCGGCCTTGGCGCCGGTCAGCGACCGCCTTGTGCTCGGGGCAGGACGAGAGAGCAAGGGCAAGCTCCCCCACCGTCCCGCGGAAGCGCTCGCCGAGCTGCTTGACATTCCGCTCACCGAGTTCCCGGGCGGGCACAGCGGATTCACCGACGCACCTGCCGAATTCGCCGATCTGATGCTCGAATTGCTGCTCGCCGCGCGCGTGGAGTGATCAGCGCGGCGCGACCGACCGATTGCGGCTCTGCGCGGAGAACCGGCAGCGGGTAAGACGGGCTGTGCACCTCGCCGCCGCTCTCGGTCAACGCGGCGGTTCGAACCTTTCGTCGCGGACCTGCCGATCCGGCGGCGGATGCCAGCAGGCAATGAGTCGCCGCTCGACTCTTCCGGATTCCATTTCCATCAACTATGTGATGAGTGGATTCCGGCCTATGGAATCGGTCGCTGCATACCTCGAGTCGAGTACCCCGAGCCCCGACGGCCTACCGGGGCAAGATCATCGATTTCAGATCCGGCAGGTTGCCGATGCGCTGGGATGCGGGCCGATCAGCGGCATCGGTTTGCGGTGAGCCGGTTTCCCGCAGCCGGGCACGCACTTCCGCAGGGGTCTTGCGTCCGGCCGCGGCCGCACTCATGCCCTGATAGCTGGTGACCGCGCCGACCACGATCGGGGACGCGCTCGACGTTCCGCTGAACACGTCGGTGTACCAGAGGTCCTCGTCCGGACCGCCTTGCAGGTCGCCGTACCCGGTCGTGGTGACTTCCAGGCCCCAGCCCTGCACGTCGACCCGCTTTCCGTAGTTTGAGAACGGCAAGCGGGAGCGGGCCGTGCCGTTGTCGCGGCCATGGAAGCCGGGCGGGGGTGCGCCGGCTCCGACGATGATCGCACCGGAGTCGGCTTCGCCGCCGCGAAAGGGATTGCGCCACGTGCTCGGGAACTCCCCCGGGCGGGAGTCGTAGATCGCGGCGTCGAGGTCTTCGCCGCCATTGCCTCCCGCCTCCACCACGACGACGCCTTTACCGACCGCGTAGCTGATCGCCGCGAAGTCGTCGGGCCACCATTCGACCGCGATATAGCCGCGCTGATCCGGCCGGTTGGCGTAGGCGAAACGCGGCCCAGGACGGTGCAGTTCGAGCAGCATCACGTCGCCGGGGTTGAGCGCGTCCGCCGCCGAGCGGATCGCGGACGCCGATCCGGACCCGAAGATCGACACCGCGCGGATATACGCTTCGGGCACGATCCCGGTGATGCCGTAGGCATTCACGTCACCGCTGATCACTCCGGCGACCGCCGTGCCGTGGTCGCGCCAGCCCTGCTCCGGTGAGGGGGTGCCTCCGATCACCCCACCCTGGTTGACCTGCAAGTCCTCATGGGTGAACCGCCACGCGCCCTCGACATCCACCACTCGCACACCGGTCCCGCGGCCCCCCGGCACCGTCCACGCCCACCGAGCGTCGATCCCCTGCGGGGCGGCATCCAGATATCCTTGCCGCACCGCGAAATCGGGCGTGATCGGCGGGGCCTCGGCGGCGGAACGGCCGGTGATCGCTCGCGCGCCCTCCGGCGCTATCGGCGGCTCGGCGGGCGGTTTCACATATGCCGCCGCCACGTCGTCCGCGGTACGCAACCGCTCGGCCAGTTCGTCGAGTCGGCCGGTGACACCGCGGACGTAGAAGTAGTTGAGATACTCCGCTCCGGTCTCCAGGCGTGGGGTGCCGGTGAGCCTGCGCTCCAAGCGGTTGGCCGGTCCGAAGATCCGCACCAGTTCGCTCCCGGCCGGAAGTAGTTCCGTCAGACGAGCTTGCGCGCTGTGACTGTCGCTCAGAGCGATCGGCGTGATCGCCGTACCGGCGCCATGCGTGACCACGATGAGTTCCGCGGGCGACCGGAGCTCGGATTGCTGGGATGCCATGGCGCCCAGTCAACCTGGATTGCATCCTGCTCGCCACCTCGAGGTCAGCCATCCAAGCGCAAGGTCGGCACCATCCCCGGCAGCGCGACCGTGTCGCGCCGGGAGCCCACGGAGAACAAGGCCTCCAGCGTCCCGATCGCGATCATGCACGATCCGGCCACCCAGCCGAGCGTGTCCGGTGACTCGAACGGCACCGAACCGACCAGTAGACCGAGTGCCAGCGTGATCAGCCCGAACAACTCCTGCCGTCCGCGCCCGGGCAGATCATCGACCCAGACCGCCACGGTGGCGTGACAGATCCCGCGGATCGCCCACGCCAATCCGATCCAGAACGACAGCAGCGGAGCCGAATTCCCGCCCGCGAAGCAGAGCACCGCGAGTAGGGCCGACAGCGCCCCACTGACCAGCGCCAGCATCCGCAGTGGGGTCACGAAGCGGGCACCGAGCGCCATGACCAGTTGTAGGACGCTGTTGAGCAATAGGTGGCCGCCGGACAGCAGTTCCGCCGTCGGCAGCGATTTGTGCGGCCACACCGCTAGGGCCACACCGATGATCATCGAGCAGGCACCGGCCACCAGTACCGTCTGCCGGGCTGCCCCGGCCAGTGGTTCCGTACGCCCTTCGACTCCGGTTTCGGGCATAGCTACATGATATGACCAGAGTCGCGGTTTGCGACTCGTTTGCCGCATCCCGGTTCTCGTCGTGCACGCGCGAACTCACGGTCCCGTTCGAATTACGCAGTCAGGCTGATGAATACGCCGGTGGCAATGATGTCATCGAGCCGCCACCAGGCGTGGACCCGACCGGCAACCGCCGGCTCCACCGGCGAGACCTGCACTTGCAGAAGGCGATGGATGCGAATGATCCGATCGCCCACCGGGATGTCGGTGTAGAACGATCCATCCCGAGCTGGACCGAAACCTTCTGCGAGAGAAAGCGTATCCGCGACGTGTACGGTGACCGAGGGGTCCGGCGTCTCGCTTTTGCTTTGGGCCTGAGGCTGCGCGTTCCCGGTGAGCGTGGCGACGATCTGGGCCACCGCGACCGGGTCACGGGTGGCGTCGTACACCCACCGGGTGCCGAGGACACCGTGTTCGGAAGTGCCCACAAGTGCCTCGGCGGCGTCCGGCAGCGGTGCGCCCCGGTAGGTCAGCGGCACGTGATAGGTGTGCGGCTGCGCGCCGGAGTGATCGGTGATCACCACGAATTCGATCCCGACTTCCCCATCCGGGTCGTCGAGCCGGAAACCACCGGCTTTGTGCAGATCCGGTGGCTTTTCACCGCGATACCACGCGCGGCCGGGCAGCCACGAGGTCAGCAGTTCCATCTTGGTGGGAACCATGGTGGTCCGATGGATGACGGCCATGCTCGAGTCCTCCTCCACGTCGCACACCGAGATGCACCGAGATGCTAGTACGGAAGCCATGCTCAGGCGCCGTCGCGCCGGTCGGGATCGGTAGCGGGTGATTTGCGGCGAGCTTCGGCAAGGAGTTCGTCGAGCTGGGCTTCGGCGCGTTCGGCGCGCGCGAGGGTCTGCACGCGAGCTTCGTCCAGCGCTTCGAGCCGCTGAGCGGCTTCCGCGCGCGCCTTGTCGACAGTCGCAGCGGCCTCTGCGCGGACGGCGGCGAGTTCGGCGGCCGCGGCGCGACGGGTTTCGGCGAGTTCGGCGCGGGTGGTGTCGAGTTCGGCGCGTACTCGGCGCCATTCGGCTCGCGCTTCATCGGCGGCTTCGGCGCGCTCCGCGGCGGCTCGCTCGGCTCGTTCGGCCGCGCGTTCGGCGTCCGCCGCGCGCTGCACGGCGAGATCGCGCTCCGAATGGGCGGCCGCGACCAGCGCTTCCGCCTCACGCCGGGCGTTTGCGATGTCGGTCTCCGCGCGACGCTCGCCGCGCTCGACTTGTTCGGCGGCTTGCTTTTCGATGCGTTCGATCTGTTCGGCGGACTCGCGGCGCACGGTGCGGACTTCGGCTTCCGCTGCGCTGCGTGCGGCGAACACGTCGTCGGCCGCCTGCTTGGTGACGCGTTCGACCTCACGCAGCGCGTCGTCGCGCGCCGAATTCGCCTCGGCTACTAGCCCTTCGGCGTGTTCTGCGGCGCCGGCCGCGTCGTCGGCGGCGGATTCGGCGAGTTCCCTCGCCTCCTGCGCCTCCCGCCGCGCCTGCTCGGCCACTACCGCCGCACCTTCCGCCTCGGCGATCCGCCGCGCCGCGTCCACCTGAACCGCCTGCACCTGAGCTTCCGCGACCGCCGGGTCGGCCAGCGCGGACAACTCCGCGACCGCGGCGTTCAGCGTGGTGTTCAACTGCTCGGCGAGTCCCCGGAATTGGGTGAGCAGTTCATCGGCCCGCAATCGCGCAACGGTCACCGGCCCCGGTTGCGTCACAGTGACGGCAGCGGCCGCAGTCTCGGCCTCCTGCTGTTGCCGTTGCCGCTCGCGCCACGCACGCCAGCGCGTGTGCTCGGGCCGGTCGCAGTACTCCGAGGGACGACCTGGTCCTGCTGCGCTCGTGATCGGGCGCGTACAGCCCGGATAGTTGCACACCTTCGACACGGCCAGATCCTAGCGTTTGATTCGCCCCGAGAGGTTGACCCTGCATCCGGGCGACCCGCCGAGATCACTTTCGCCGACGCGGGGGCTACTGAGCACGAGTCGGATTCATCGCCTCGTCTCGTGCGGCCGGTTGGCGGAAACGCACTCGCGCGGCTCGACCCCGAACTCGGGCCGCTGCTGTCGGCTCTCGGATGCGAGTTGGTATGGGCCACGACTTGGATGCACGAGGCGAACTCTTCGGTGGGCCCGGCGCTGGGTCTGCCGCCGTTGGCTGTGGTGGATTGGCCGGGGCCGTCGGGCGACCGAGTCGATGAATGGTTCGGGCTGCATTGGAAGACACGGGCATTGGTCGACTGGGCGGCGGGACGGTCGTTCATCTGGATCGATGACGAGATCGGTGACCGCGACCGGGAATGGTTTCAGCCCGGCACAGCGGTCGGGCCCATCTGCACCGCGTCGATCCTCGCACAGGATTACGCCGCGACGATTTCGCCACCTTCGTCGAGTGGATCAATTCTTCCGTGCAACAGCTGTGACCTCGCAGGAGCTCCGGCGTTCGTGGAATCGCGCTCGAGGTCGGCGTCTATGTCAAAACTTGGAGCGCATCTCCTCGATGAGATCGAGAACGTGGTCGGGGCCGGCGTTCGGCATGGGGACGTCCCTAACAGAGCCTCAAGAGTGACTCACGTCACTAGTCGATGCTGTCAGGGATTCGGGGGCTGTCTCGTTCAGGGAGCACGCGAACCAGACAGGAGCGAACCATGAAGCACCGCATCGTCGTCCTCGGGGCCGGATACGCCGGAGCCTTCTCCGCCGGATACCTGGCGCGCCAACTCCATTCCGACGACTTCGAGATCACCGTCGTCAACGCCGAACCCGATTTCGTCGAGCGGCTGCGCCTGCATCAGCTCGCCGCCGGGCAGGATCTCCGCCACCGGCCGCTGGCGGAGATGTTCGCGGGCACCGGTATCCAGCTGCGACTGGCGCGGGTAACCGACGTCGACGTCGAGCACCGGAGTGTCACAGTCGCCGACGCCGAGGGCGTCGACCGGCTCGGATACGACACCCTCCTCTACGCGCTCGGCAGCGCCGCCGCCGACCACGGTGTTCCGGGCGTCCACGAGCACGCCTTCCCCGTGGCCGCGCGGCCGTCCGCGCTGCGCCTGCGCGCACGCCTGGATGAGCTGGGCGGGGACGGGAAGGTGCTGGTAGTCGGCGGCAATCTGACCGCGATCGAGGCCGCCACCGAGATCGCCGAATCACGCCGAGGACTTCGGGTCGGCCTGGTGACCAGCGGCGAAC
This sequence comes from Nocardia sp. NPDC004718, assembly GCF_053601535.1. NCBI lineage: Bacteria > Bacillati > Actinomycetota > Actinomycetes > Mycobacteriales > Nocardiaceae > Nocardia > Nocardia sp. NPDC004718. The sequence continues at coordinate 127,213 of NZ_JBSGCA010000019.1, read as the reverse complement.
TGGGCGGCTGGCTGGGTACGAAGGCTCGCCGTCACCTGCTGCGCGCTTTCGACCGGTTCGACATCACGGTTCACCAGCACACCACCATCGAGCGCGTCGAGGAGGCGGCGGCGGTCGCCGCCGACGGCACCGCTTTCGCCTCCGACGCGACCGTGTGGGCCGCAGGCTTCGCCGTTCACCCGATCGCCGCCGCCAGCGGCCTCGAGGTGGTGGCCAACGGCCAGATCGCGGTCGACCGTCAGATGCGGTCGGTCTCCCACCCGGACGTCTACGTAGCCGGTGACAGCGTCTTCGTCATCGGCGACAACGGTCGGCCGTTGCCGATGTCCTGCGCTTCGGCGGGATTCACCAGCATGCAGGCGACCGCCGCGATCATCGGGGACCGGACCGGGCGCAAGGTCTCGACGACCTCGCTGGCGTATGTCGGCAACCACATCAGTCTCGGCCGCAAGGACGGGATCTTCCAGCTGGTCGACGGTGACGCACGAGCGAAGTCGTGGGCCCTGTGCGGCGGGACGGCCGCGCGCGTCAAGTCGGCGATCCTCCGGACTGCCGCCTGGAGCGTGAGCCACCCGACCTTCGGAAAGCCGAGTCGCCACTACCGCTCGGCCACCACCGCAGAGCACTCGCCCCACGTGGTCGCCGCATAGGGTCGTGCTCATGGACACCGCCACCGTGGCGCGTTTCGAGGCCAGCCGCGATCGGCTGGCCTCCCTCGCCTACCGTCTGCTCGGCTCGGCCGCCGATGCCGAGGACACGGTGCAGGACGCGTTCCTGCGGTGGCAGGCCGCCGACCAGGAGTACGTCGATATGCCCGAGGCATGGCTGACCAAGATCGTCACCAATCTGGCACTCGACCGGCTCCGTTCGGCGAAGGTACGCCGCGAGCGCGCGGTCGGCGCCTGGATGCCCGAACCGCTCCTCGACGGTGACCCGATGCTGGGCCCGGCCGACACCGTCGAGCAGCGCGAATCGGTGACCCTGGCGGTGCTCACGCTCATGGAGCGTCTGTCGCCGATCGAACGGGCCGTCTACGTGCTGCGCGAGGCCTTCGCCTACAGCCATGCCGAGATCGCCGAGATTCTCGGCATCACCGAGGCCGGCAGTCAGCAACACACCCACCGAGCCCGGCGCCGAATCGCGGCCGCGGGCAATGGGGCCGATGTCGACCGCGCTTCCGCGCGTCGAATCGTCGAGGCGTTCGTCGATGCCGCCGCCTCGGGCCGGACCGATCGCCTGGTGGCGCTGCTGACCGACGACGCGACCGGCATCTCCGACGGCGCCGGGCTGGGGCTGGCCGAGAAGCTCATCCGGTACTCGACCCCGCAGCGGATAGCCGGCGCGGTGCGGGCCGGCTTCAAACCGTCTCCGGCCAAGCGGAGACTCGCCGGCGGCTCGCCCTCGATCCATGCCGTCGTGGTCAACGGCTGCCCGGCCATGCTCGCCACGCTCGACGATCGGGTCGTGGGCGTGGTGATCCTGGAGATCCGTGACGACAAGATCGCAGGCGTGCGCGGCATCGCCGCGCCGGACCGACTCGGCCGCCTCACCGAAGAATGGCAGCGGCAGGAGCATGCCGCCCCGCTGATCGAATCGTGGTAAGCGGCTGTCCGACAGTCGATTTCACGTTCGTCGGTGGTCACTGACGCGTTGGTGGATCTGTTCGAGCTGGTGCGCAAGATCAACACGGGCGCGGATCGGCGGGTGGAACAGGAGATTGTCGAAGGCGTGAGGAGGTGGTGGACGGGGTGCCGCGGTAGGCGGCTGCGGCGTCTTGCAGAGAGTCGATGAGAAGGCGTCCGGGATAGTCGCGGTGCGTGTACCGGTGTCGGTAGTAGCAGTTCCAGTAGCTGGCGACACGCTGGCTGGTGAGGCGGATGAAGTGCGGGTTGGTGGCGGAGAACCGGCCGTAGGCCTGGTGGTGGAGGGTGTGAGGATGGTCGAGATCGGTGAGTCCCTGTTGGATAGTGACGACGATGTCGAGCACGTATTCGCCGACGAGTTGGACGACGAAGGGGATGATCCACGGGTCGGTGGCGTCGATGATCTGGTCGAGGTGGCGCTGACGGACGTGGCCGTCGTGGTGGCGGGTGTAGAGGCAGTGCATGACCTTGGTCTGCCGCATAGACAGTCGATCGAAGACGTCCTCCGCCGGTTCGGGGTTGTACAGGCGATAAGGGAGGGTGAGGTGCTCTCCTCGGACCCGGACAGTGAACGCCCCTGTGGGTTGGAAGCGTGCTGGTGGCAGTGCCTGCGCGACGACGCGCAGGTCGGCGGCGAGAGATGCTGGAAACGCGGGTAGAAGCGCGAGTCCGAGTGCAGCGTCCATAGAACCTCTCCGTTGGGGCGAGACTGCGAGCCGGTCTCTACGCCAGGGACCGGAATCGGCACCAAAAGTACCGGCCCGTGTCGGCTCTTTCATCCGGCCCGGGCGTGCGGGCTCAGCCTTCGGTTGTGCGGGTGAGTAGCAGATCGATTTGCCGAGAGAAGGGGCCGGTGGCCTTACGCGGCACGCTTGTTCAGCCAGGTGCGGTAGCGGCGCAGTGCGCGACGCTGGAGCACGGTCTCGTGGAGGAGAGCGACCTTGGGGTTGATCCCAGGACGCGTGCGCCGTCCGGCGCCGAGGCGGCGAAGCTGTTGTCGCACCCGGGCCATGCTCGCGGCGGAGGCGACGGCCTTGTCCTTGATCTCCACGGGTGTGAGTTCAACCTTGGCGTCGGCGTCCCGGCGCCACCGGTTCGGCAGGTCAGGGTCGACGGCCAGCGCGCTGCCCATGCCGACGAGATCGATGCCGCCGGCCAGGACCTCCTCGGCCACCGGTCGCCGGAGGACACCTCCGGTCAGCATCAGTGGCAGCGGGCTGGTTGTCGCGAGTTCTTCGGCGAGGGAGAGGAAGTAGGCCTCGCGGGCTCGGGTCCGCTGGTCACTGGCTTGGCCGGTCATGGCAGGGGCCTCGTAGCTGCCCCCGGAGAGCTCGACGAGGTCGACGCCGAGCGGAGCCAGCATCGCGAGCACGGTCGCGGCGTCTTCAGCATCGAAGCCGCCGCGCTGGAAGTCGGCGGAGTTGAGTTTGACCGCGACGGCGAAGCCGGAAGCGACCGCGGCCCGCACCGCACGCACGATGTCGAGCAGCAGCCGGGCCCGGTTCTCCAGGCTGCCGCCCCACTGGTCGGTGCGCCGGTTGGTCAGCGGCGAGAGAAACTGCGACAGCAGATAGCCGTGGGCGGCGTGGATCTCCACACCGTCGAACCCGGCCGCCTCGGCCCGACGCGCCGTCTCGGCGAAGCGCGCCACGGTTTCCTCGATCTGCCGCGGGGTCATCTCGACCGGGTCGGCGAATCGCTTGCTGTTCTTGCCGACATCGACACGGATCGCCGACGGCGCCCAGGCGACGCCGGGCATGTCCGCGCGCACCTGCCGGCCGGGATGGTTGATCTGCATCCACACCCGCGCGCCGCCGCTCTTCGCCGCGACGGCCCACCGACGGAACGGTTCCAGCGGCGACTCCGCGTCCAGGACGACTCCGCCCGGCCCGGTGAGCGCCTCGGCGTGGACCATGACATTGCCGGTGATGATCAGCCCGACCCCGCCTCGACTCCAACGCCGATAGAGCCGGAACAGGGACTCGTCGGGGAGTTGACCGGACACGGCCATGTTCTCCTCCATTGCGGCCTTGGCCAGCCGGTTCGGGACCACGGAGCCGTTCGGGAGGGTGAACGGCGCGAAGACCGGTGAAGTCCGCTTCGCACCGCCGGACCTGGCAGGGGCGGGGCCTGTTGATGGCATCGCAGCTCCTGAATGCGGTAAGTTTACATTGCTAACATGAGACTAGAAGGGGATGTAAGCGATGTCAACTTCAGCGAAGAAGAGTGGTTACCATCACGGCAACCTGAAGGCGTCGCTGCTGACGGCGGCGATGCGCATGCTCGAAGTCGGCGACCCGTTTTCACTGCGTGCCATCGCTCGCGAGGCGGGCGTCTCGCCGACCGCGCCCTATCGACACTTCGCCGACCGCGACGCTCTGGAGTCCGCGCTGGCCGTGCAGGGCTTACGTGATCTGAAGGCGGATTTGGGCGACGGCCGCGAACTCCCCACATCGGCGGCGGGGCTCGGTGAGCTGGCGGTCGCCTATGTCGATTTCGCCCTGCGCCGACCGGCGTTGTTTCGCCTGATGTTCGGCAACGCCTGCGACGAGGGCAATGAGGAGCGGGTCCAGGCGGCAGAGGAAATCCACGATCTCGTGCAACTCGCGATGAAGCAGGTCTTCCCGGACAGCGACCCCGTGGCGCTGGCCTCGGCCTGGTGGGCGCTGGCCCATGGCATGGCGTACCTGCACCTGGACGGCAAGCTCCCGGCGCAGTCGAGCCGCGAGGTGGCCGATCACGTGCGCGCCGCGTTCGCCGCGATCCTTTCCGCGCGCGCACAGTAGGCCGGCACCGCTCCGGAGTGCGCCCTCACACCGAGGCAGGTGTTGACAGTGCTCACATACCGCCCTAGCCTTGCCAATGTGCGCAATGTAAACATTCAGGAGGATAATCAAGCATGACCAAACGCATCTTGAACGTCGTCACCAACGTCGGCCACTACGACGACCCGTCCCACCCGACCGGATTGTGGTTGTCCGAGCTCACCCACGCCTGGCACGTCTTCGAAGAGCACGGATTCGACCAGACCATCATCAGCCCGGCGGGCGGCCCCTCTCCCCTGGAACCGCGGTCGCTGAAGTTCCCCAACTACGACAAGACCGCGAAAGCCTGGCGTGCCGATCCAGCCCGGATGGCGCTGCTGGAGACCACCGCCAGCCCCGAACAGATCGACTCGGCCGACTACGACGCCATCTACTTCACCGGCGGACATGGGGTGATGTACGACTTCCCCGACAGCGAGGGCCTGCAGCGCATCACCCGGGAGATCTACGAACGCGGGGGCATCGTCTCCTCGGTCTGCCACGGCTACTGCGGCCTGCTCAACACCAAGCTCTCAGACGGGTCCCACCTGGTTGCCGGTCGCAGGCTCACCGGGTTCGCCTGGCAGGAGGAAGTTCTTATCCGCGTAGACAAGCTCGTGCCCTACAACGCCGAGGACGAGATGAAAAAGCGCGGCGCCCGCTACGAGAAAGGCAAGCTGCCGTACTTCTCCTACGCCGTGGTCGACGGCAACCTCGTGACCGGCCAGAATCCCGGATCAGCCAAGGAGACGGCGAAGAAGGTCGCCGCCCTGCTGTGACCCCTCCGCACCGGCGTCCGACCCGAAGCGGATGGCCCACGCGCCGCCGGGCCGGGCGGATGCCAACCGCAAGCGTTCGGCAAAGTGGTGTTCGGCTCCCGGCTAGGCGAGCCGGCGTGGAACTGACACCAGTCACCGGAGATCCTTCGAGCCAGAGATCGACTGCCGACAACCCCTGGCAACTCCCGTTCGCTCCTAGTGCCTCGTCCGGAAAGATCGAACCGGGCCGCCAGGCCATGACAACCGATGAACGGTTTGCGCCCGGAAGCGATGTGCACCTGCGGATCTGGTTGGGTGGCATGGTCTTCGACTACGCGGCCACCGCCGTGGCGGCTCGCAATGTGATCGATGACTGGAGCCGAAAGCATTGGGTCACAATCGAATTGATCTGCGACACCATCGAAGAACATCTACCGCTGCCCCGCCTGCCGTACGAACGGTTGTTCCTCGGCCCGTGACAAGCAGGTGTAGTCCACCACCGGATACAGGGCTTCACGCACGACGGCGTCGGGGTGACCCACGGCTGCGGTTGGGCACCAGGTGCAGACCATGCCCCTGGCTGGTCACCGACCACCTCCCGCTCCGACGCTTTGACATAGGTCCAGGGAGTCGAACCGGTGTGTATGCCAGATAAGGCGTGAGCGTTCCTCGGGATAAGGCTGGGTAGTCGGCTCGGCGCTGTAGACACGAGTGGATCGCCTTCCCGGATCGTAGGACGCCCAGCCAGGGTTTCCGGTGGTCGCGAAACGCACCCAGGCGCTGCGCATTTGATAGGAGACCTCCAGGACCTCATTCGCGGCGTTCGGGTAGGCCAAGGGGTGGCCACGCACCTCGTCGGCGCTGAGCGTGCCGAACACAAGCAGCATGTCGAGGCTGTGCGAGGCACCCTGATCCCGGCGGAAGCTCCAGCACAGTTCATAGAGCCACACGGGTCCATGCCCGGCGTATTGGGCATCGGCGAGATGCAGGCTCGGCATCCGAAGCAGCCAGTCGGAGTTGACGAGCTCATACAGCTGTTCAGGGGCGGCCTCCGGGTAGGCGGCGCGGTATCCGCCGCTGCTGTCCGAGACGGGCGCGAGACGTTCGAGTGCGGCGGTCGCATGCTCATCGGTCATTTCTGTGCCGCGCCAGGCGTTGAACAGCGAGTACTCGTCACGGGTGTGTCCGATGAGCAGATCGATACCCCGCGCGGCACCGTTGGCGAGCGCATGCCACGGCGAAGCAGGCAGTACGACGCCATCGACAACCGGTGAGAACGGCGTAGGCGTCAGCGCCGTGGGTCCCCAGGATTCGACGAATTCGGGCATCTTCCGAATCACCGCGTCGGTCGCCTCGATCAGCGCACGCGGCGGGATACCGGCGAGCTCATCGACGGTGGCGCGCACACTGAGTTCCGCGGCGATCGTCGCGGAGATCGCGCCGGCGAGCCGTGGGGAGAAGTACGTGCCCGGCAGGCTCTGCGATATCGCACGACGAAACAGCCCCGCTGCCATGGGCATAGCGAGCAGCGCCGCGACAGAACCAGCTCCTGCGGACTGGCCGAACACAGTGACGTTGCCGGGATCGCCGCCGAACGCGGCGAACTTGTCCTGTACCCACCGTAAGGCTGCGATCTGGTCGAGAATGCCGCGGTTGTCCGGGGCCCCGGCGATGTGGGCGAAACCTTCCACGCCCACTCGATAGTTCATGCTGACCATCACCACACCGCACGCGGCGAGAGTCGCACCGTCCTGGTGCGGGTTGCTGGCGGCGCCCTCGAGGTATCGGCCCCCGTGAATCCACACCATCACCGGCAGCCCGACGGTACCGAGCTCGGGTGACCAGACGTTGAGCGTCAAACAGTCCGCGGAATCATCATCGGTGCTGCCGGAGACCGACGACATCACCGAACCTCGATGGCTCGCTTGGGGAACCGGTGGACCGAACTCCAGCGCGTCGCGGACACCATCCCACCGCTGTACTGCAACGGGAGCCGCGAACCGACGCGCGCCGAATGGTGACTCGGCAAAGGGGATGCCCCGGAAGATCGCGACTGCGTTCTCCCACCTGCCGCGCACAACCCCCGCAGTCGTTCGGATCTCTGGTTCGAAACTCCCCCAACCTTCAACGCGCACACCAGAACCGCCGCCAGTCACACCCACCACCCCGTCCATGCCGTTCGCCGACGCCAGATCGCGGGTGATCATGCCACAGTGGCCAGGAATTTCGAGACATTGGCCGGATACACATTTACGGTCGTCAGATTCACTGAGACTTGTCCAGTTTCCTCGAGACGGGACACTCGAGATCCAGTCGTCTCCGAAATCAGCCCTCCAGTTCTGACCACCGATAAGTGAACCTTATCGGCGGTCAGATTCGGGTTTGATCCCGGCCACCGTGGACGGAATTACGTTGCGTAGCGTTTGGCGTGACGAAACGAAATTGCTACGAAAGAGGTGAAAAACTGGGTACCCCCTTCATCGACTTCACGGATCACAGCGGGCAGCCGGAGACGAGGTAGGCGGAGACGAGGTAGGCGGAGGACGAGCGCGCGGTTTGTCATGCGAGAGTGCCGCTTCGGTGCCGTAGGCTGGCTTTCCTGCGCCGAAAGCCGTGGCGCGAACAGTCCGTCATCGATAGGAACGCGGGAGCCCGAGCCATGGACGATCGATCCACCGTGGTCGCGGTTCCGGAGTCGGTGCGCAGCGAGTTGCGCCGTGGGGTGCGCAGCGTGCTGGTCGATGCGGCGGCGCTGCGGCTGGTGCGTGATCGTTTCGACGACGATCAAGCCGGATCACTGCGGAGGTATCTGGAGGCGTCGCAGTCGGCGAACACTCTGCGCGCCTATCGGGCCGATTGGGTGGCGTGGTCGGCGTGGTGTGCCACCGAGGGCCGTCAGGCATTGCCGGCCGACGCGCTGGATGTGGCCGTCTATCTCGCGGCGGCGGCCGACGCGCGCCGCGCAGGCGGCGAATGGGCGTTCAGTCCCGCGACTTTGGAACGCAAGTCGGCCGCCATCGCCGCGGTGCACGCGGCCAACGGCCTGCCGTCACCGACTCGATCCGATGTGGTGCGCCTGACGCTGCGCGGCATCCGCCGCACCCGGCGGACGCAACCCCGACGCAAACGCCCTGTCCTGCTGCACACTCTCGATCAACTGCTGGGCGGACTACCCGAACCGGGCTGGCCCACCGAACCCGCCCGCCGCCGGGATGCGCTCGCACTGCTCGTCGGTTTCGCGGGCGCCCTGCGCCGCAGTGAACTGGCCGGTCTGCGCATCGGGGACGTAGAGGTGGGCCTCGACCACACGACCGGCGAACCGATTCTGTTGATCCGGCTGCCCGCGACGAAGACCGATCCAACCGGCGCGGCCGAACAGCGCCTGGCCCTCCCCCGCGGCCGCCGACCCGCGACGTGCCCGGTCTGCGCCTTCGCCGACTGGCTGCGGCTACGCGAAAAGCATGCCGCCGCGGGGACTTGCGGTGTCCGCTCCTGGCTCGCCGACCTTCCCGCGAGTTCGGCCGACATCCACCGTTGCCACGGCTTCACCGGCACCACGCTCACCGACGCGGACCTACCTCTCTTCCCCACCGTCAACCGGCACGGCGCGATCGGCGACCGCGCCATGTCCGGACGGGCGGTCGCCGAACTGGTCAAGCGTTATGCCGCCCGGGCCGGGCTCGACCCCGACCTGTTCTCCGGACATTCGCTGCGCGCCGGATTCGCCACACAGGCCGCGCTCGGCGGCGCCAGTGACCGCGAGATCATGCGTCAGGGCCGCTGGACCAACCCGCGCACCGTTCACGGCTACATCCGCACCGCAAACCCTCTGGAAGACAACGCGGTGACCAAGCTCGGACTGTGAGTCCGGAATCAGAATGAATTGCACTGAAGCCGCATTCTCGCTTGTTTTTTCGTAGCGACTGGCGACGGCGCGGTGTTGTTCGAGCCGGTTGATACCGCGGCGAGCAACTTGCGCGCCGCAGGTCGACCGCCGGTGGCCGGCCGCCGTGGCAGGTGGGATGCCGGCCCTTGCGAGGTGAATGACGTTCACTTATGTTGGTGAACGCCATTCACTTGCGAGGAGTTTCGCTGTGCCCATTGATTCGCATCCGTCGACGTCTCTGACTGCCGACCGTGGCGTCATGGCCGTTCTGGCGGCTGGCGGCATCGTCACCACGCTGGTGCAGACCGCAGTCGTGCCGCTGCTGCCGCAACTGCCCCGTCTGACCGGCGCGGCACCGGTCGATGCCGGGTGGGTAGTCACGCTGACGCTGCTGACCGGCGCGGTCGCCACCCCGCTGCTGGGGCGTGCCGGGGACATGTACGGCAAGCGGCCGATGCTGCTGCTCGCGCTCGGGTCGCTCGCCGCCGGGTCGCTGGTGTGCGCATTCGCCTCCACCCTCCCGTGGCTGTTGGCAGGGCGGGCGCTGCAGGGTGTGGGCGCGGCAGTGGTGCCGCTGTCGATCAGTTTCCTGCGGGGTGTGCTGCCACCGCAGCGGACGGGTTCCTCGGTGGCGCTGATGAGTTCGACGGTGGGCATCGGCGCGGCTCTCGGTCTGCCGCTGGCCGCGTTGCTGGTGCAGTACGCGGACTGGCACGCGATGTTTTGGGCCATGACCATGCTCTCAACGGGAGTGCTCGCCCTGGCGTGGCGGCTGCTGCGGGAAGAGCCGGTCCGGTCGCCGGGGCGTTTCGACCTACTCGGGGCGTGCGGGCTGAGTGCGGGGCTGGTGTTTTTGCTGCTGGCTTTGTCGAAGGCGGGCGAGTGGGGCTGGGGCAGTCGGCGGGTTTTGGGTCTGTCGGGGGCGGCGCTGCTGATCCTGACGGGCTGGTATGTCCACCAGCGCCACGTGTCGCGGCCGCTGGTGGACGTGCGCCTCGCGATGCGTCCGGCGGTTCTGCTGCCCCACTTGGCCGCGTTGCTGGCCGGATTCGCCTTCTACGCCAACTCCCTTGTCACCGCGCAACTGGTCCAGGCGCCCCGGGCCACCGGGTACGGCCTAGGGCTCTCGGTGGTGGCGGCGGGTGTATGCCTGCTGCCCAGCGGTGTGATCATGGTGTTGTGTGCTTCCTTGTCCGCCCGCCTGTCGGCCGCCCGCGGGGCCAAGGCCACCCTCGCCCTGGGCACGATGATCATCGCGGGCGGCTATGGCTTACGCATCGCCGACAGTCGGCAACTGTGGGCGGTGATCGTGGGCGCGGCCGTGGTCTCGGTCGGCACGGCACTCGCCTACTCCGCCCTGCCCCTGCTGATCATGCGGGCGGTGCCCCTGGAGCAGACCGCCGCGGCGAACGGCCTCAACGTGCTCATGCGCACCATCGGGCAGGCCTTGTGCAGCGCGGTCGTCGCCACCGTGCTGGCCCAGCACACCCGCCTGTTCGCAGACACGGCAAGCGTGGCCGTGGCGGCGCCGACCCTGGACGGGTACCGCGTGGCCTTCGCCGTCGCAGGCGCGGTCGCTCTGCTGGCCTGCGCGGCCGCCTGCCTCATCCCGCGCCAGCCGCGACCCGCGCCGTCCCTCCTCCAGGAGCCTGAACAAAATGCCCGACCCGAACTCCCCCTCCCCGCGCAGCGCCCGCCTGCGATCGAAATCCATAGATCCGCCGAAGTCCGACCCGGCCCAGGACCGGTCGGCACGACCACGTGATGCCGACGCCCGCCGTGCGGACATCCTCGCCGCAGCCCGGCGCGCCTTCGCACGCCACGCCTACGCCGACACCACCATCGCCGCCATCGCCGACGACGCAGGCGTCAGCCCGGCGCTCGTGATGAAGTACTACGGCACCAAGGAACACCTGTTCACCCAGGTCTTCACCTTCGACGCCGACGCCACCGCCCTCTTCGACGCCCCCTTGGACCGCCTCGCCCGGCACATGGTCCTGCACCTGATCGCCACCCAACGAGGAAAGACCCGCGACCCGATCCTGCGCATCGCCTTCTCCCGCCACCATTTGGAACTCGGCGGGCAGGCACGAGCCAACTTCCGCACGCAGGTCATCGACGCCCTCGCCGCCCGCCTTCCTGGCCCGGGCGCCCCGCTGCGAGCGGAGATGGCCATCGGTGTGCTGCTCGGCCTCGGCGCCCTCTACGCGACCGTCCAAGCCGACCAGCTCACCCAACTCGACCCCGACGAAGTCGCCGACCTGTACGTCCCACTCCTGCAACCCCTGCTGTGCGGCGAGGCCCCGACGGGCAGCTGACCAGCGCGGGATTGGCCGGACCCCCACTGGGTGGCGTGTCAGTGGCCTTGTGTAAGTGCCGCGAAGAGGAGCCAGGACCTGATATTTGCTGGCGATAAGCTGACTGAGTGCTGTCAGTGCAGGCGCCGATGCTGGCCGTCTCCGGACGGCCACCGCGGGAGCGCGGGCGGTGGGCGTTGGAGATGAAATGGGACGGCATTCGCGCCCTCGCGCGGTGCCGGGCAGGGGAATGCCGGTTCTACAGTCGCAACAATCGGGATCTCACTGGCTCATTTCCTGAGCTCACGGCGGTTCTCGCCGAACTGGCCGAGGGGGGTGAGCTGATCCTCGACGGGGAGATCGTGGCACCGGATCCGAAGACGGGGGCGCCGTCGTTCGGTCGCCTGCAACGGCGGATGCATGTCGTCTCCCCCAGCGCGGAATTGCTGCGCGGATTCCCGGCGCAGTACCTGGCGTTCGATCTCCTGGCTATCGAGGGTGCGTCCATCATGAACCTCCCCTACACCGAGCGTCGCGAGCGTTTGGCGGAACTGGCGCTGGACCGGCCTCTGGTCCGGACCCCGCCGTACTACCGCGATATCGACGCCGACACGCTGCTCGACGTCGCTCGCGAACACGGCCTGGAGGGAATAGTCGCCAAGCGTCTCGATTCGGCCTACTACCCCGGGCGGCGGTCTCCGTTGTGGATCAAGACGCCGCTGCGCAAAACGACCGAGGTCGTCGTAGCGGGCTGGCTGCCCGGTACGGGCCGTTTCTCCGCGACCTTCGGCTCGCTGGCGCTTGGTGCCTACGACGACAACGATCAGTTGGTGCACGTCGGCAATGTCGGCACCGGCTGGACCATGCGCGACCGCCGTTCGCTACAAATTCGCCTGAACGAGCTGTCCCGCTCCGACACGCCCTTCGATGTCCCTCCGCCGCGCGCGGTGGCGGCATCCGCCCACTGGGTCGAGCCGGTCCTCGTCGGCGACATCGCATATCGCGAAGCCACCTCCGAGGGCCTGCGCCACCCCAGCTGGCGCGGACTGCGCCCCGACAAGTCTCCTCATGACGCGAAATGGCCGCTATAACACACAGGTCCGCCCCAGCCCGTCCGGCCGGGGCGGACCTGCGCCGGTTCCGCGCCCGCTCGCTCAGACGGTCGCGACCGGAGCCTCTGCGCCGGTCGCCACGACCCGGCGACGCCGGCTCGGCGCCAGTAGGGTCGGGTGCTTCACGCACCAGGCCGCGATGGAGCAGATCAGCTCCTTCACGCGGGCGGCCTTGCGGCCCACGTCGACCTTGGAGGTCGGCTGATCCTCCTTGGTCACCTTCTGCACGATGGCATCGCGGCGGCCGAGGCTGATGCACTGGCTGTTGTAGCCGATGGGGGTATCGGGAACTGCACGTCCGGTCAGCCGAGCGGCAATGGCATCGGCGCCCAGCCAGGCCATCGGGGAGGCGGTGGCGCAGCCCATGCGCAACGTCCTGCCACCCACTCCCGCGGCGTGCGCGGCATCGCCGACGGCGTATACATCCGGGTGCGAGACCGAGCGCTGGGTGGCGTCGACGACGATCCGCCCGGCCTCGGAGACGGTCAGCGTGCTGGCGGCCGCGATCGGGTGCACGGCGAATCCCGCTGTCCAGACAGTCATTTGCGAAGGGATCTCCGCTCCCGATCGGGTGGTCACGCCATCTTCGGTGACCCTGGTGACGTCGGCGTGCTCGTGGACGGTGATACCGAAGCGTTGGAACGCGCCGCGCAGGTGGCTCTGTGCCTTCTCGTCGAGCCAGTCGCCGACGCCGCCGCGCGCGGCCATCGCGACGTTCAGATCCGGGCGCGCCTCGGCGATCTCGGTGGCGACTTCGATACCGGTCAGGCCACCTCCGACGATCAGCACGGTCTCGCCCGCCCGCAGCCGGCTCAGACGTTCCCGCAGCCGCAGCGCCGCGTGCTTGCTCGCCACCTGATGGGCGTGTTCGACGACGCCGGGCACGCCGAAATCGGCGACGGTGCTGCCAAGGGAGTAGACGAGTGTGTCGTAGGCGAGGGTCTCGGCCCCCTGATCGCCGATCAGTTCGACGGTCTTGCGGTCGGCGTCGACCGAATCGACCCATGCGATGCGCACCTGAACGCCGGTGCCGGCGAACATCTTCCGCAGTGGACGAACCGGCAGGTCCTGCCCGGCGGCGAGCTGGTGCAGGCGTACCCGTTCGACGAAGTCGTGATCGGCGTTGACGAGGGTGATCTCGACGTCGTCGCGGTGCAGTCGCTTGGCCAGGCGGCCGGCTGCGGTGGCTCCGGCGTACCCGGCTCCGAGGACGACGATGCGGTGCTTCATGGTGTTGCTCCTGTCTCGGTGGGTTCGGAGCTTGAACCGGACAGCCGCACGAATGCTGACAGGAACAGGATGTGATGTGGGTCACCACAAATTGGGCAGGGGTGCTCCCGGTGCGTAGGTGGCCCACTGGCGATTGGCGAATGCCAGCTTGTCGGGGTTGGCGTGGGCGTGCACGGCGGCGATGCCGTCGGCGGTCACCTCCAGCACCACGACGCCGACGATGCGATCCTGCGCCACCAGGATCAGCGCGGGCCTGCCGTTGACGATCACGGCGAACGGCGTGGGCTTGCCGCCGAGCTTGTCCCACTTGGCACCCGAAGGTTTGATGGCGAGCCGCACGAACGTCGCGATGCGCTCGGCGCCGACGAGCGGCCTGCTCAAGGTGGCGAAGAAGGCGCCGCCGTCACCGATGATGGTGGCGTCATCGGTGAGCAACCGCACCAGCTCATCGGTTCGGCCGCTGACCGCCGCGGCCAGGAATTCCTCCACGATCCGGCGGGCGGCGGTCTCGTCCACCTCGATACGCGCCCGTTCCACGGCCAAGTGCTGTTTGGCGCGGCGATAGACCTGCTGGCAATTGGATTCGGTGATGTCGAGCAGGTCGGCGATCTCGTGGTGCGGGTAGCCGAAGGCCTCGCGCAATACATACACCACGCGTTCCTTGGCGGTGAGCCGTTCCATGAGCGTGAGCATGGCGATCGACACCGATTCGCGTTGTTCGACGGTGTCGGCCGGGCCCAGCATCGGGGCGCCGGCCAGCAGCGGCTCCGGCAGCCATTGCCCCACATAGGTTTCCCGGCGCGCGCGGGCGGAGGTGAGCTGGTTGAGGCAGAGATTGGTGAGCACCTTGGTCAGCCACGCCTCGGGCGTCTCCACGTATTCGCGGTCGGCGGCCTGCCAGCGCAGATACGTCTCCTGCACCGCGTCCTCGGCGTCGCTGGCCGAGCCCAGCAAGCGGTAGGCGATCGCTTCCAGGCGGCCCCTGGAGCGTTCGAACAGATCAGCCTCGCGCGTGAGCAACATGTCGGACATGGTCGGTTATGCGCACCGGTCGTGTCCAGCGGTAGCGGTCCCCGACCAGCTCGGTCAGTGACCGCTCGTAGTCGCCCGGCCCACCCGCGCGAGGGGTGAACGGCTTAGCGTGACGGACCAGGACGAGAGTGGAGCGGACCGTGCGCCGGGTAGCGATTCGTCGCACCACATCGGGAAGCAACGTGTGTTCGGCGTGCAGCACCCGCGCGCCGAGTGTCTCGACGGTGTCACCCGGCTGGACCGGTACCTCTATCCGGGCGATGATCCGCCCGGTGTCGTATTCGTCCGAGACGAGGTGGACGGATACGCCGCTGACGGGATCTCCGGCGTCGAGGACGGCTCGATGCACGTGCCCGCCGTACATACCGGGGCCGCCGTGTCGGGGCAGCAGTGCGGGGTGGACGTTGATGATCCGTCCGGAGAACTCCGCCCTGGTGCGCGGCCCGATCTTCTTCAGGTATCCGGCGGTGACCACCCAGTCGGCCGAGTGCTCGACGAGCGCGGCGCGGATGGCTTCGTCGGGGTCGTCGTGGGTGCGTCCGGACAGGTGGCGGGCGGGGATCGCGTTGTCGCGGGCGTAGCGCAGCGCACCGGAGTCGCTGTTGTTGCTGATGACGAGCACGATCCGGAACCGCGCGTCCGCGACGAGGGAAGCTCTGTGCAGCGCACGCAGATTGGATCCGTTGTGGGAGGCGATCACCGCGACGCGAAGTTCCGGCACGGCTTCGTAGTCTGGCACAGCGAACTCGCAGTGGCCGGGTTCGCTTCTCCTGCTGCGGTTTGCGAACTCGAACGGCCGGGCCACAGGCAGGTCAGCGAGGGGTTTGCGGCCGGTGGGCGTGGTCTTCGACGGCCGCGGGCCATTGATCGATCCGGGCCGGTGGGGTGCGGCGGCGGGATGGGAGGAGGTTGCGGACACCGCGATCGGCGCGCAGGCGCGAAGGAGCTTGTGCCGCATAGTATTCGGCGTGACGCGCCGCCGGGTGCCTGCGGCGGGCTTCGGCGAGCCATCCGGCGGCTTGGCGCAGGGCCTCGGTGTGGGTGAGGGGTGGGTCGATGGGCAGCAACAGGGTGGCGTGGCCGGGGTCGGTGACGACCGCGGAGCCGAGGTGTTGCAGGCAGCGGCCGATGCCGAGGTCGTCGTCGAGGGCGCGGTAGGCGGTGAGGGCGAGTTGCCAGCAGCGCAGGGCGCGGCGGGGTTCGCCGCGGGCCCACCACATCGTGCCCATGGTCTCGTGGGTCTGCGCGCGTCCGTCGGGATCGAGGCCGGAGCGGGTGAGGGATTCGGCGAGTTCGAGACGATCCTGCGCGGCGTCGAGGCGTCCTTGCCGGATATGCACGACGGCGAGGTTGATCAGGGCGCACACCTCACCGGCGACGTCGTCACGCGGCAGCAGCCACCACGCGGTCTCCAGCTGCTCGGCCACCTTGTCCAGCACCGGCGAGCCGGCGTCCAGCTCCCGCAGCGCCGCCTGATGCTCCCAGCGGGCGGCCAAGCTCGTCGACAATCGCCGCGGCCGGTAGCCGCGCGGCCGCTCGGCGAGCCGTCCCGCCCGCAGCAGCAACAGATCGCGGTTCAGCTCGTCGGTTTCGGGAAGCGCGCACAGATCGTCGGCCACTCCGCGCCCGTTCTCCTCCAGGCCGATACGCGCATACCACACGTCCAACGCGTTGCCGATGTCGACCAGGTGCGCGACGGCCGCCGGGGGATAATCCACGCCTCGAGCCGGTGGATTCGCTGGATCCGGAGAATCCGGTGGATCCACTCGAGCCGCGCACGCGTCCACCAGGGCGCGCAGGTACGGTTCCTCGGTTTCGAACCAGCGGCGAGCGCCCACCGCGAAGCGCCGTGACTCCAGCGCGATGGCCCAGCGCCCCGCGCGGTCGGCGTAGTGGTGCAGCAGCGCGGTGAGCGCCGCGGCCCACTGCGGTCCGGCGGTGACCGTCGCTCGATCCGGCAGCCTGGGCACTTGTCGCACGCACCACCGCTGGGCACCGTGCCCGGCGAGAATTCCGCGGCGGTGCAGACCGTCCAGCAGTCTCGCCGCGGTGCGGGCCGAGGGTTCCCGTGCCAGCGGCAACCGTCCCGGCGTGTCCCGAATGGCGTTGAGCACCGCCAGCAGCGCGACGGTTTCATAGTCGTGCACCGGCAGGTCCCGCAGTACCGCGGCGATGAGATGCCCGTCGAGCGCCGCGACCGTCCGGCGCGGCGGCGCGGCTTCCCGCGGCCTGCGGTCCGCGAGCGCGGGGCCCGGCTCGATGAGGCCCGCGATGAGGTCCATTTCGCGGGCGGTGCGCACCTTGGTGCGATACCCGCGCGCGAACCGGTACAGCGCGTAGGTCGCCGCCGCGGCGATGAACAGCACCGACAACCAGCGCAGCGGCCCGTTGAAGAACTGCACGACGGCGTTCTCGCCGAACGAATTCACCACCAGGGTGCGCACCAGCTCGAACAGCACCGTGTAGGCGACCAGCGACGCGGTGCCCAGGAACCCGATCCAGATGGAGGATCTGGGTGTGGCGGTCTGCCCGACCGGTTCGGTGTGCTCGGTCGAGGTGCTCACCCGATTCCTCCCTCGCTGTCGGCGGCTCGCGTCATCGCAGCACTCCGCCGGTCAGGCCCGGCACCACCCAGCGCCGCCAGGTCACCAGCAGCAGCACCACCGGCAGCACCGCCGACACCAGCGATCCCGCGGCCAGTTGCGCGCTGTTCTCGCCGAATTGCCGCGCTTCGCCCCACAGCAGCAGCGACCACGGGCTCGCGCCCGCTCCGCTGACCACGAGGCCGATGAAGAAGTCGTTCCACACCTGCACGAACTCCAGCACCGCTACCGCCCCCAGCGCGGGCCCGGAGGAGGCCAGCACGCGCTGGGCGATGGTGCCCGGACTGGCCAGACCGTGCAGTGCGTCCGCGGCGGTGCTGCCCGGCGGGGCGAGCATCGCGCCGCGCAGCACGAGGATGGCGATCGGCAGTCCGGCGGCGGCGTGCACAAGGATCAGCGGGATGCGGGTTCCGGACAGTTCGTAAGTGTCGACGAGGCCATCGATCGGTCCGAGGTAGGTCTGCGCGGGGATCACCGCGAGCACCACCAGCGCTACGACGGCCAGCCGTGCGGCGGTGCCGTTGGGTCGCAGCGCGGCCAGCCGGTAGGCCACCGGCGCGGCGGCGGTGACCACGACCACCGTGACGATCCCCGCGACCCAGGCGGTGGTCTGCAGCGAACGCCACAGTCCGTCGTCCCCCAACACCAGAGCGATGGCCGAGAAGCCGAAGCCGTCGTGTGTCCGCAACCCGGTATAGGCGAGCACGCCGATCGGGTACAGCACCAGCACCGACACCAGCACGATGCCCGCCGCTCGCACCGGACCGATGCGCCGTCGTCCCGCCACCGAGATCGCGCGCACCGCAGACCAACTCGCGCGGTGATGGCGTACGTCCACTTGCAGCAGCCAGGCGACCGCGCCCACGAGTACAGCCAGCGGCAGCGCGTAGGCCGCCGCCACGCCGGGTTCGGCGTCGGCGGCCAGCCGCCACCAGTGCACGGTCGCGCTGTCGACCTGGTATTCGAGCGCCCCCGGCACCCCGATCAGCACCACGTCGAACACCCGCGCGGCCGCGACGCCGACGGCCAGTCCGGCGATCAGCAGTACCGGCCGCAGCAACTCGTACAGCCGGATCGCCAGCGGTCTGCCGTCGTCGCGGTAGAGGTACCCGGCGCGCGCGGGATCGGCTTCGATCGCATGGATTCCCGCGCGGAACAGCGCGGTGAGGAAACCCAGCCAGGTCCACAGGAACGCCGACCCGAGCATCGCCGCCAGCCACCACCGGTAGAGTCCGACGTCCTCGATGTCCAGCCACCGCGCGCCGTTGCCGAAGATCACCCGGAACGCCACCCCGGACACGAACGCCGACACCCCGAACGGCACGATCAGCGGCAGCCACAACCAGCGCGCCGCCCGGCCCCACCAGGCGATCGCCAGCGCCACCAGCAGCAGCCCGATCCCGAACGCCACCCACAACAGCGTGCGCAGGTACGCGCCGCGACCGTCGGCGTTCATCGTCCCGCCCAGCAGCCACAGTCCGGCGATCGTGGCACCGATCGACAACGGCCACAGCAGAATTCGGATCCACGGCACGCCCCGCCGCCTGCGCAGCGCGGCGGGCAGCAGCGCACCGGTCGCGGCGACCGCGCACGCGAGCACCGACAACGGGCTGGCCCGGGCGGCGATCAGCACGGTCCATCCCGTCGGTAGCATCAGCAGCGCCACCGTCAGCAGCGTCGCGGGCAGCCCGGCTACCCAGCCCAGCCAGCGCCGTGGCCTGCCGCCCGCGACCAGCGGCCCGCGCATGCGGCGGGTGGCCAGCTCGATGCGCAGACCGTTGACGTCGAAATCCGGAGGCATCGTCATCGGCCCCGCCGATCGACGTCGTCCAGCGCGGCGATGGCACGGTCGGTGGCCTCGGTCGTTCGTGCCTGCCCGCCGTCGCCGATCGCGATGAGGAACTCCGTCAGCACCCGCCACAATCCTTCCCGTCCCCCTACCGGCCCGATCCGGTCGGACAGATCGAAGGTGCTGCGCGCGGCGAGCTCACCCGCCGAGGGCGCCAGCAGCGGCGAGTAGTCCGCCTCGGTGCGCAGGTTCGGGGCGAGGAAGCCGCCGTAGCGCTCGATCCACGGCAGGGGGGCGCGAGCGGCGGCCAGTTTCTCGACCAGTTCGTCCGCGCGCGGTGTCGCCTGCCGCGTCACCACGATCACGTCACCGCCGACGATCTTCGGCCGCCCCTGCGCGGTGTCCACCGGCGGGAAGGCCACCACCCCGACGGCGTCGTCGATCTCGCGCCCGGACGCGCGGACCGCGCTGCGCACGATCGGTTCGGCGAAGTCGGGCGCGGCGATGGCCGCGGCCCGGCGATGCTGGAATACCTCTCGGATGGCGTCGGAGAACTGCCTGGTCAGCGCGACGCCGACGCCACCGGGGAACGCGTGCCGCTGTCCCCACAGCGTCCCCAGGTGACCGAAGGCGGCCCGCACCGCCGGGTTATCCCATTCCCGTTCCCGGTGGTTCTTGGAGGCCAATTCGTCGTAGATGCGGGGTGATTCGGCGAGCAGGACGTTCTCGAAGAAATCTGTGAGCACCCAGCCGTCGGCGGCGGCCAGCGCCAGCAGGCGGGTCGGCGTCTGCGCGAGCACCTCCATCCGGTCGACCCAGCCGTCGAGAGTCCATGCCGCCGGTTCGCCCAAGCCGTGAGTATCGAACTGTTGGCGGTCGAACCACACCAGCGATTTGTCCGCGGCTTTGAACGGCACACCGTAGAGCCGGCTCTCGTAGCGCAGCAACAGTCGCCAGGGTTGGGCGTAGCGGGTGCCGAGTTCATCGGCCCACACCGTCTCGGCGACGGGCCGCAGTTTGCCCGCGTCGGCGAGTTCGCGCACCCGCCCGGCCTGCGGAAGCAGCACCACGTCCGGCGCGGAGCGGCCGCCTGCGGTGAACGCGGTGTCGGTGTTGTCGCCGAGGGGGATGACCTCGACCTCGAAGCCGAGGTCCAGCCCGTCGAGGACGGCGTGGAAGGCGGCGAGTTCCTGGCCGCTCCAGGACACGCCGACGCGCACCGCGTCCGAGCTGCCCAGCAGCACCTCCGGCGCGCACGCGGCAGCCAGCGGGAGGACCATTCCCGCTTGCAGCACCGCTCTGCGCGTCCCCATCGACCCCCGATGTCATTGCGTGCCAGTCGAACTCGATTATGCGTCAGAGCCGTCGCGGCGGTGGCCGCTTTGCAAACTCTCGTGCGCGGGCGCGGGCGCCTCTGCTAGCGTCACCGGCATGGAGCGCGCAGCTGTGACGACGACGCCGGAATTCGTCCCGGCGCGCTGATCCACGTTCATTCCAGCCCGGGGCGAGTGCCCCGGGGTTTCGTCTCGTGGTCACTCGCCCTCTGTCGACGAGGAGACCATCATGCCCGACCACCGCGGCCTCGGCCGTGCGCTGAATCTGTTCGACACCGACCCGCTCATCGGCGCGGGACTGCCGTTCTGGCTGCCGGACGGCGCGGCCGTGCGCCACGCCCTCGAGGATTACATCCGCGCCGCCGAACGCCGCGCGGGCTACCACCACGTGTATTCGCCGGTGCTCGGCAAACGTGAACTCTACGAATTGTCCGGACATTGGCGGCATTACCGCGACGAGATGTTCCCGCCGATGGATCTCGGCGGTGAGCAGGTGGTGCTGCGCCCGAGCCTGTGTCCCCATCACGCCCTGCTGTTCCGTTCCCGTGCGCACAGCTATCGCGAATTACCCCTGCGCATAGCCGAATTGGGTGGCATGTATCGCTGCGAGCTCTCTGGCGTGCTGGGCGGATTGGCCCGGGTGCGCGGGATCCAGCTCAACGACGCGCATATCTTCTGCACCCTCGATCAAGCCGCCGGCGAGGTCGCCGCAGCGCTGGCGATGATCGCCGACGCCTATGTCGCACTGGACATCCGCGCTGCCCGCTACCGGTTGTCGCTGCCCGGTCCCGGCGGGAAATACGTTGCCGCTCCGGATTTGTGGGAGCGGTCGATCGCCGTGCTCACCGCCGCCATGGACGAGCGCGGCCTGCGTTACGACGCGGTGAACGGCGAAGCCGCGTTCTACGGCCCGAAGATCGACGTGCAGGTGTGCGACAGCGCGGGACGGGAGTCCACCCTGTCCACCGTGCAGGTCGATTTCCATCAACCGGAGCGGTTCGATCTGCGCTACACCGGCGCCGACGGCGTCGCGCACCGTCCGGTCATGGTGCACCGCAGCATCATCGGCAGCATCGAACGGGCCGTGGCCCATTTGATCGAATGCCACGGCGGCCGGTTCCCGGCCTGGCTGGCGCCGACCCAGGTGGTCGTGCTGCCGGTGACCGAGGCCCAGCACTGCGCGGCAGCCCGATTCGAGCGCCGTTGCCGGGAGGGCGGGCTGCGGGTGGCGGTCGCGCCGCCGGATCGCGGCAGCCTCGCCGCTCGCGTCCGCGAGCACCGGCTCGCGCCGTATCAGGCGATCATCGGCGCCGAGGAACTCACCGCCGACCGTGTGGCGTTGCGGCTGCGTGACGGTCGCCGCCTCGGCCCGTTGCCCGCCGCCGAAGCGCTCGACCGCATCGCCGCTCTGCTCGCCTCCCACAGCGCGGCATTGTGGGACGACTGCTGACGGGCTCGCGGCGGCGGCACGGGTCGCCATGATGTGAGCCTTGCCACAACGTGGTACGTGCGCGTACCGTACGGGTGGTACATCGAAGTACCACACGAGGAGGTGGGCGTATGCCCGCTGTGCGACTTCCCGACGGGCCTTCCACCCCGGCGATCGTGCAGAACCTGCAGATCCTGGCCGGGCGCACCCGGACCTGGCGGCGCATGCACGATCGTTTCGGATCGGCCTTCACCGTCCAGATGCCCCGATTCGGGCGGTCGGTCGTGCTCGCCGATCCCGCCGAGATCAAAGCCCTGTTCACCGCGAGCGCCGACCTCGTCGACAACGTCGACATCAACCTCGGCCAATTCCTCGGCCCCGGTTCGCTGTTCGCGCTGAGCCGCGCCGACCACCGCAAGCAGCGCAAACTGCTCACCCCGCCGTTCCACGGCCGCAGGCTGACGGTGTACGAATCGCTCATCGAAGAGGAAGCCGTCCGCGAGATGGCCTCGTGGCCCTCGGGCCGCGAGTTCGCCACGATGGACTCGATGATGCGGATCACGCTGAACGTGATCCTGCGCGCGGTCTTCGGCGCCGAAGGCGCGGAATTCGAGGAACTGCGCCGACTGCTGCCCAGACTCGTCCTGATCGCCTCCGGCCTCGCCGCGATCCCGGTTCCCCAGCGGGCCCTGGGCCGGTTCGGCCCCTGGGCCCGCTTCGCGGCCTACCGCCGCCGCTACGACGAGATCGTCGGACAACTCATCGACCGCGCCGCGAGCGACCGGATCGAGGAGCGCGACGACGTGCTCGCGATGATGCTGCAAGCGCGCTACGACGACGGCTCGGCCATGTCACACAGCGAGATCGCCGACGAGTTGCTGACCCTGCTCACCGCCGGACACGAGACGACGGCGACGACGCTGTCGTGGACGATCGAGCGGCTGCGCAGGCACCCGGACATCCTGCACCGCTTGGTCGCCGAAGCCGACGCGGGCGGATCGCAACTGCGCGAGGCGACGCTGCTGGAGGTGCAGCGCGTGCGGCCGGTCATCGACGCGACGTTCCGGCAGGTCCGGGCCGAAACCCTGCAGCTGGGACGGTGGACCCTGCCCAAGGGTCAGAAGGTCGTGGCCAACATCCGGTTGATGCACGACAACGAGGAACTCTTCCCGAACGCCCGCGCCTTCGACCCCGACCGGTTCGTCGGCGTACGCCCGGGCACATTCAGCTGGATCCCGTTCGGCGGCGGCAGCCGCCGCTGCATCGGCGCCGCGTTCGCCACCATGGAGATGAACGTCGTGCTGCGTACGCTGCTGCGCGATTTCACGCTCGAACCCACCGATGCCCGCGACGAGCGCACGCACTTCCGCGGCGTCGCGCTCGTCCCGGCCGAGAAGGGCCGCGCCGTGGTGCACCGCCGCACACCGCCGTCCACTGGGCAAGCGCTCGACCGCGCCGCCGAGGCGGCGGTATGAGCGAGCAGTTCGCCGAAGTCGGCCGCGGCGTCACCCTCGCCTACGAGCAGCACGGCTCCGGCGGTGTCCCACTGCTGTTGATCGCCGGATTGGGTCAACAGTTACACGAGTGGCCCGACGGGTTGTGCGAACTCTTGGTGGCGCGCGGCTGCCGGGTCGTCCGTTTCGACAACCGGGACGTCGGCCGCTCGACGCATGCGAATTTCCCGCCACCGGCGCCGATGCAGTTGCTGCGGCGGCGCTGGCATCGCGAGCAGTACACGCTGGCCGATCTGGCCGCCGACACCGTCGGATTGCTCGACGCGCTCGAGCTGCCCTCGGCGCATCTGGTCGGCATGTCGATGGGCGGAATGATCGCCCAGACCGTCGCCGCCCACCATCCCGCCCGGGTCGCATCCCTGACCTCGATCATGTCCACCACCGGCGCCGCGCGGGTCGGCCGCCCGGCCTGGTCGACCTGGCGGTTGATGTTCGCCCGACCGGCACGCACCCGCGATGAGCACATCGATCGCGCCGTGCGCATGTACCGGCACATCCGCTCGGCCGGATACCCCTTCGACGAGTCCGCCGTGCGCGCGCGAGCCGCCTGCACCTGGGATCGCGACCCCAGGCCCGCAGCGGGCGTCGGCCGGCAATTGGCGGGCATCGTGAAATCCGGTGACCGGACCCGCGAACTGCGCGCGGTCACCGCCCCGACCTTGGTGCTGCACGGCGATCGTGACCGGATGGTCGCCCCGACCGGCGCCGGCGCCACCGCTCGCGCGATCGCGCACGCGCGCCTGCACACCCTCGCGGGTATGGGCCACGACCTGCCCGCCGCGGTGTGGCCGACACTCGCCGACCTCATCCACGAACACATCCGCACGTCCGAAAGCAGGAGCATCGATGCCCCGCACCCGTAGGCCGTTATCCGGCCGCCCGGTCATGATCACCGGCGCGGCCTCCGGGATCGGCCGCAGCCTCGCCCGGTTGCTTTCCCGCACCGGCTCTCCCGTCGCGATCGCAGATATCGACCAGGCCGGGCTGAAGGAGACGGCCGCGTCGCTGACCGGGCCGGTGCTGACCCGCGTCCTGGACGTGCGCGACGCCGCCGACCAGCTCGTCTTCGCCGACGAAGTCCGCGACTGGCTGTCCGCGCCGCTGGCCGCGGTGTTCAACAACGCCGGTGTCGCGGTCTCCTCCTCGGTGCTCGACGCCGTCGCCGAAGACGACGAATGGCTGCGGCGCATCAACTTCGACGGAGTCGTCAACGGCACCCGCGCCTTCCTGCCTATTCTCGTCGAGCAGGACCACGGCGTGATCGTCAACACCTCCAGCGTGTTCGGGCTGCTGGGCATGCCCAACCAAAGCGCCTACTGCGCGGCCAAATTCGCCGTCCGCGGATTCACCGACGCCCTGCGCCAGGAACTGCGCGGCACCGGTGTCTCCGCGGTGAACGTCCACCCTGGCGGCATCAGCACCAACATCGCCCGCAACGCCCGCGTACGCAAGGACCCCGAGGGCCGGGGCCGCACGCACGAGCAGATGGCGGCCGAATTCGAGACCATAGCACTGACCACGCCGCAGAAGGCGGCCGAAATCATCCGCCGCGGAGTGGAACACGGCAAGTCCCGCATCCTCGTCGGCCCCGACGCCTACCTGTTCGACGCCCTGGCACGGGTGACACCCACCCACTACTACGGAGTGGTCGCGCTGCTGGAGCGCAGCCTGCGCACCCGGGAACCGAAAGGAGCACGGGCATGAGCGAACACCTCGACGTCCTCATCATCGGAGCGGGCCTGTCCGGCATCGGCGCGGCCCACCACCTGCAGGCCGCCTTCCCGCACCGCACCTACGCGATCCTCGAAGCACGCGACACTCTCGGCGGTACCTGGGACCTGTTCCGCTACCCCGGAGTGCGTTCGGACTCCGACATGCACACCCTCGGATATCGATTCCGACCGTGGACGCAAGCCGAAGCCATCGCCGACGGTCCCGCGATCCTGCGCTACATCCGCGAAACGGCCGCCGACGCCGGCATCGACCGGTTCATCCGGTACGGGCACCGGGTGACCGAAGCATCCTGGTCCAGCGCCGAGTCACGCTGGACGGTGTCGGCCGAACACGACGGCGGCAACCGCGAATTCACCTGCGACTTCCTGCTCGTGTGCAGCGGTTACTACCACTACGACGAGGGCTACACCCCGCAGTTCGCCGGCATCGGCGACTTCCGCGGACAGCTGGTGCATCCGCAGCACTGGCCCACCGACCTCGATCACGCGGGCAAGCGGGTGGTCGTCATCGGCAGCGGCGCCACCGCGGTCACCCTGGTACCCGCGCTGACCGACACCGCCGCGCACGTGACGATGCTGCAACGCTCCCCGACCTACATCCTGCCCGTGCCCGCCCGCGACGCCCTGGCCAACCGGCTACGCGCACTACTGGGACCGAAACGGGCCTACACCGTGGTCCGATGGAAGAACGTGCTGGTCAGCACACTGATCTACCAGCTGAGCCGACGGCGGCCCCGACAGATGCGCAGATTCATCCGCAACCTGACCGTCAAGCAACTGCCCGCAGGCTACGACGTCGACACCCATTTCAAACCCGTCTACCAGCCGTGGGATCAGCGGCTGTGCCTGGTGCCGGACGGCGACCTGTTCCGCGCGATCCGCGACGGCCGCGCCACGGTGGTCACCGATCGCATCGACCGGTTCACCGCGACCGGGCTGCGCCTGGCATCCGGCCGCGAGCTCGACGCCGATGTGGTGGTTACCGCGACCGGGCTGCGACTGCTCGCGCTCGGCGGCCTGCGCCTCACCGTCGACGGACACGAGGTCGCACTGCAGCACACCATGGCCTACAAGGGCATGATGCTCAGCGGAGTGCCGAATTTCGCGTTCACCATCGGCTACACCAACGCGTCCTGGACGCTGAAAGCCGATCTGGTCAGCGAATTCGTCTGCCGACTGCTGCGGCACATGGACGCGGGCGGCTACCGGCAGACCATTCCGTGGCCCGACCCCGCGGTGACACCCACACCGCTGCTGGACTTCCAAGCCGGTTATGTATTGCGCGATATCGACCGATTCCCCAAAGCGGGTTCGCGGGCTCCCTGGCGGCTGGGCATGAGCTACGCCCACGACGTGCTCACCCTCCGCTACGGCCGCATCGATGACGGCACCATCCGCTTCACCCGTGGCGGCACATCCTCCGACGACGACCAGGCGATGGCATCGGCACACGATTCCGGGCTCCACGGCCTGACATCCGGCCGCGGACTCGGGCCGGACGCGACGAACCGAAAGGAGTAACTAACCTGATTCTCGTGACCCGCGCCGCGCCCGTACCCCGCACCTCCGCCGACAACGGCACGGATTCGGGGTTCCGTCGCCGCCTGCTCGACGCCATGGCCGCCGCCGTGCGCGAACGCGGCTACCAGGACTCGACCGTCGCCGACGTGGTTCGTTATGCCCGCACCTCGCGCCGCACCTTCTACGAGCACTTCACCAGCAAACAGGACTGCTTCATCGCCCTGCTGAGCGAGCACCACAAGGACATGATCCAGCGGATCGATGCCGCGGTCGACCCGCACATGGCTTGGCGCACCCAGGTGCGCCAAGCCATCGAAGCGTGGATACGCACCGCCCAACAAGAGCCCTCCCTCACTCTCAGCTGGATCCGTGTCGTTCCCGCCCTCGGTGACGACACGCGGCAGTTGCAGCGCGAGGTCGGCGAGTCGTTCGTGGCACTCATCCAGAAGCTCGCCGACACACCCGAATTCGCGGCCGCCGGACTACGGCCACCGTCCCGCCAAGTGGCGACCATCCTCTTCGGCGGCTTCCGCGAACTCATCGCCACCACCGTGGAAGACGGCGACGACATCGCCGACATCATCGACGTGGCAGTCGAATCCGCGATCGGGCTGATCGGCCCGCACCGCTAGCGCCCGGCCACGCTCACCGCGCGGCGTCGACGAACGCCCCATCGGTCAGCACCGGCACCACCCCGCTGCTGTCGAGTGCGGTGGCCGCCGCGACATCCTGCGCGAACCCGCCCTCGGCGAGTTCGCGGCCGGAGGCGCAGTCCCGGATCAGCGCCCCGACATCGGCGATCCCGCCGTACGCCACCGCGGCGGCGTACGCTTCCGGAGACAGCGGCCCGGCTGCGCCGCGCGCCAGTGCCGCGGCGACCGCCCCCGCACCGAGCCAGTCCTCCACCGCGGGACGCAGCCCGTCGCGGCCGGGCCAATGCTCACCTGCCGCGATCACGGCGACCGGCTGCCGCGCGCTTCCCCATCCCCGCCCGGCGATCCAGCGAGCGACCGCGCTCGCGTTGCGCAGGCACGCCGCGACCACCGGCACACCACTGACGGCCGCGGAGATGGCCGAACCATTGGGCGAGGGCAACACGAGCCGCTCGGCGACCGGCGCGCACCGCAACGCCGCCGGAGACAGCGACCACGGATGCCGCTCGGACACCGCTCGCCGCCCTACCGCCAGCTCCGCGCCGTGCCGCGCGGCGAACGCCGCGGCGCCGCCGTCCCGCCACGGATAGGGCAGCACTCGCGTCCCCGCTTCGACAGCGACCGACACCGACGTCGTGAACGACAGGACGTCGACCACCACCACACACGCGCTCCCCGGCCCCAGCGCCATCGCACCGGCCAGCCCCCACTCCAGCCGCACCCCCCACGGCCGCTGCCGCGCCCACTCCGCTATCTCCGCCACGAACTCCCCTCCCGATCGACGCTGCCGAGGTCTGCACCGAATGGCGCTGTCGGCCGCTGAACCTGGGCGAACGTGTACTCGCCCCGCATGGAACGGGTCACCGCCGCCCGGCCCCGCGCATTCGGCGACCGGCGCTCGGCTCAGCCCTGCTTGGGCCGATCGGGCCGGTAGAACCACTCCTCCAAACCGAAATCCTCCCGGATCTTCTTCTGATTCACGAGGAACTGCTTGGTTCCCGTCAGCAACTGGATGCCCAGCGGCGCGAAGAGCTCGTCGGGTATGTAGCTCTCACGCGCGGTGGCACGCACCACCGCTTCCGGCGATTTCGACTGGGACACCTCGTAGTTCACGTAATCGTCCCAATGCGCCTTCGCATACCGGTTGGCCTCGACGATCACCGACTGCCACGCGGTACCGAACTGCGGATGGCTGTCGAGGAAGTCCTGGCTGCTCACCGAGGAACTGGTACCCGCGAGATCGGGATGGTTGTCCTGAATCGAGTCGACCTGGTGGAAACCCTTGGCCAGGAACGCGTGGAAGAACGACGACGGGTTCACATCCGGCAGCGCGACCGCCGCGATATCGCCGCCGTTGAGCGGAGCCTCCGCGTCGGTGGCCAGCAGATGCACCAGCTGCGCCTGGATGCCCTCGGCCTGCAACGCACCCTGCAGATACCGATCGATGTAGGAGCCGGACTGCACGCCGATCTTCTTGCCCGCCAGATCCTTCAGCGTCCGGATCGCCGGATCCTTGGCCACCACGCCCGCGTTGTAATTCACCGCCGCGATGGCCAGCAGCCGCGTCTTCAACCCGCTGCCACGCGCGACCAGAGCGGGCGTGTCACCGTAGGTGGCGACGTCGAGGCGGCCGCCGACCAGCGCCTGGTTCAGGTCGGGACCGTTGGGGAAGCTGTAGACCTCGATGGCGTCCACCCCCAGCGGCTTCAGCGCGGGCAACAGGGCTCCGCGCTGATGGGCGAAGCCGACCGGCCCGGTCAGCACGTTGCCGGTGCCGATGGTGCCGATGCGGAGGGTCTTGATCTCGGCGCGGGTCGCCGAGCCCGCGTCGTCCGCCCCGCAGCCGGTGACAACCAGCAGCAGGGCGGACACGACAGCGGGCACGATCAGCCGGAGTATGCGCATGATTCGCTTTCGTTGTTCAGAGTTCCGACAACCGCGGCGGCGGAGTGCCGTGCGGCAGACGCGGCCCCACCGCGACCAGACTGCCCGGCTTGCGGCCGCGGCCCCAGCCCAGCTCTTCGCGGTAGCGGCCGATGTGCTCGCCGCGCACGGTGTCGTGATCGGCCAGCGGCGTCGACTCGGGGTCGACGTACAGCGCGTCCGTGGGGCAGTAGGCCTCGCACATGAAACAGGTCTGGCAATCGGACTGCCGTGCGATGACCGGGATTCCGCTGTCGGTGCGGTCGAAGACATTCGTGGGGCACACGTCCACGCATTTGTCGCAGGCGATGCAGTCACCAGCGCGCAAGATCTCGATCATCACGCCACCGCCGAAGTGGTCGCCGCCGCGGACGTCGCCGTCCACACCTCGTCCAGCCCGCCGGACAGGATGTGATGGTGCTGCTTCGGGTCCAGATCCGGATGATCGGCGCGCTTGCTCATCCCGCGCGTCTCCGTCCGCGCCAGCGTCGACCGGTACATCAACCGTCCCACGGCGGTGATGGCCGCGGCCTGCCGAGCACGCACCCGCTCGTCCCCCGTGCCGCCGCCCAGGCCGCGGGTGGCCTGCTCCCACACGCTGTCCAGCCGCTCCAGCGCAGGCCCGACCCGGTCGCCGTGGCGCAGGTAGTTCTTCTCGAACGGGATCAGCTCCTGCTGCGCGGCTTCGACCACCTCCGCCGCCCGGACCGACTCGGCGCTCTCCGGCCGCAACCCGGTGCGCCCGGCACCGCGCAGATCTGCACTCCGCGCCCCACCGGAGCTCAGCGCGAACAACGCCGCGCCGCGGCCCGCCCAACTGCCCGACGACATCGCCCACGCCGAATTGTGGCTGCCGCCACCGGTGAAACCGCCACAGATCCGTTCCCTGGTCGCCGCGTCACCCGCCGCGTACAAGCCCGCGACCGAGGTGGCGCAGTCGTCATCGACCACATCGATGCCGCCGGTGCCGCGCACGGTGCCCTCGGCGAGCAGATCCACCTCGAACCGGTCGGTGAACGGGTCGATACCGCGCCGATCGAACTGGAGGAAGAAATTGGGCTGCCCCAGCCGCATCTGCGCCTGCACCGCCGCGTCGGCACGATCGAGCTGCGCGAAAACCTTCTCCCGCAACAGCGTCCGCGCGATCACCGATCGGCCCTTGGTCGAGCCCGCGCCCTCGAGCACGCGCCCGTCCTCGTGGAAGAACGTCGCGTAACCGTAGTAGGCGGTCTTGGTGATCGTCGAGCCCTTCGGCACGATCGCATAAGCGTTGGAGAACTCCATCCCCGAGAATCGGGCGCCTACCTCGGCCGCCATCAGCGCGCCGTCACCGGTGTCGACATTCGTGCCCAGCGCCCGGGACAGGAACGCGCAACCGCCGGTGGCCAGCACCACCGCACCGGCCACGATGCGGTAGTCCCGGTCGGCCTGGCGCTGGTAGCCCGCCGCGCCGCGCACCACGCCGTCGTCGTCGACCAGCAACTCCAGCGCGGGCGAGTGGTCCAGGATGCGCACCCCGGCACGTTTCACCCACGCCCGCATCCGGCGCATGTACTCCGGGCCCTGCACGCCGGTGCGGATCTGCTCACCGGTAGCCGGATCCACGGGGAACGGATACCGTCCCTCCACCGCCAGCCGATTCATGTTCGCGTAGGTCTGATCCAGCACCCGATCCATCCAATAGTGATCGGCCAGATGCCCACCCAGCGCTTCCCGGCTGGCCTTCGCGTTAGCCCGCGCGGTCGCCTCCGGCGCCACGTACCACACACCGGTGCCGGACGGGGCGGTGGCGCCGCTGGTCCCGCAGTAGCCTTTGTCCACCAACGTCACCTCGGCGCCGGCCTCGCGGGCATGGATCGCGGCCCAGCAGGCGGCGGGTCCGCCGCCGATCACCAAGACGTCCGTACTGATCTGCAACGGTTCACTCATACGTCTGCTCCTGTCGGTGCCTCGGGATTCACGCCGAGTGCGAGCAGCAACCGGCGCCGGAGTGCGGAGAATTCGGGGTCGACCACCGAACGCGGGCGGGCGACGGTGATGTCGAAGGATTCGGCGATGCGGCCCTCGCGCAGCACGAGCGCACGGTCGGCCAACAGCAGCGCCTCCTCCACGTCGTGGGTCACCAACAGCACCGACTGCCGGTGCAGCGTCCACAGGCGCGCCACCAGAGCCTGCACTTTCAACCGGGTCAGCGCGTCGAGGGCACCGAACGGCTCGTCGAGCAGCAGCAGTTCCGGATTGCGGACCAGCGCCCTGGCCAGCGCGACCCGCTGCGCTTCCCCGCCCGACAACGTCGCGGGCCACGCATCCGCTTTCGCGACGAGCCCCACTTCCTCGAGCGCCGTCAACGCACGCGCCTTGGTGGCCCGGTCGACGCCGAGAACGACGTTGCGCCACACGGTGATCCACGGAATCAACCGGTGCTCCTGGAACACGATCGCCTTCGATCCCGGCACGTCGAACGACCCACTGAAACCGCGGTCCAGCCCACCGATGCCGCGCAGCAGCGTGCTCTTACCGGACCCGCTGGCGCCGAGCAGGGCGACGAACTCCCCCGGCGCGATATCCAAGTCGACACCGCGCAGTACCGTGCGCCCGCCGAAAGCGCGCGCCGCACCGCGGATACGGACACCGGTCCCGATGGTGGCGGTCATCTACTTCCCCTCGTATCCGGTGCGCCAGGCCAGGAACCGGTGTTCCAGCACGCGCACGAACAGATCGGTGAGCAACCCCAGCACCGCGTAGATCACCAGGACCAGAAAATCTGATCGGTCCGCAGGAACTCCTTGGCATCGTTCATCAGGAACCCGAGTCCGACCGGCGTGGTCTGCATCTCCGCGACCACCAAGGTGAGCCAGCCGATGCCCAGTGCCTGCCGCAAACCGACGAAGATCTGCGGCAACGCACCGGGCAGGATGATCTTGGTGGTCAACTCGAACCGGTTGAGGCCCAGCGACTCCGCCGCCTCCACCAACCGCCGATCCACACCCCGGATTCCGGCCAGCACGTTCAAGTAGATCGGGAAGATCGGCGCGACGATGATCAACGCGATCTTGAACGAATCGCCGATGCCGAACCAGATGATGAACACCGGCACCAGCGCCAGCGTCGGCAACATCCGCAACGCCTGCAGCGGGCCGTTGACCAGATCTTCGGCGACGCGGAACAACCCGGCCGCCACCCCGCACACCAGACCGATGCCGATGCCGATCACCAGCCCGACCGCCACCCGCCGCCCCGAGGCGGCCAGATGTTGCCACAGCTCGCCCGACCTGATTAGCTCCCACCCGGCCTCGAGCACCTCCGTCGGCGCCGGAGTGGTCGTGCCGAGCCAGGATCGGGCGCCCAGCTGCCAGACGATCACCGCCAGAATCAGCCCGGAAGACGCTCTGGCCAGGCCGATCAGCTTGCGGGTGAACGGGGCCGGGCTTTCGATGACCGCCTCGGCAGGGGCGGAAGGTGGCGCGGATGTGGTCGGATCCAACTGCAATGTCATCTGACGCGGTCCTCACACGAGAAGTACTGTCCGGAACAGTAAGGTGCGCAGACGGTTCACAGAATGATTGCGATCAGCGCGATCCTGAATCCGCGCGCGGTCCTCCCGCTCCTGCCGCACCACCGCCATCAGGCACGATGCGGGCATGGACGGGCCAAATCCGCACGGGCCGAGCTCTTTGCTCGGCCGCTGAGGGGCGCACCTTTTTCAGCACACCCCTGTCCACCAGAGCGGATCACGGGGTGATCACCAGCTCCGGTGGCCCTCCCCGGAGCGGGCAACGCTCACCCTACGGCGGGGAGATCATCCAGCGCGCCGATGAGGGGGGTCAGTCGCTCCAGTTCTTCCCGATGTGTGGCGCTGAGCAAGGCCAACGTTTCCTTGCCGGCCTCGGTCAGTGTGAGGTGTACGACGCGACGGTCGGTGCCCTGCCCTCGTTTCCGAGTGACGAGGCCGAGTTGCTCGGTGCGATCGATCAGCTGCACCACGCTGTGGTGGCGGGCGGACAGATAATCGGCGACCTCCCCGATGCTCGGCCCGCCGGGGTGGGAGTGCCCTCGGATCGCCAGCAGGAGTTGGTGCTGGGTGTCGGTGAGTCCCACTTCGGCCGCCCCGCGCTCACTCCAGCGCAGCAGCTGGCGCAGCACGGTACGAAACGCCAGCAGCCGCGTGTATTCCTGGTCGGTGAGGTGGCCCGATGAGGACATCGACCCTTCCATCATGGAGTGATATTATCACGGAATGATATAAGTGAGCGGCGATCAGGACGGGTCGCGTTCCTGAACCGATCGTGAGCCGCCCGGCTCGGGAGAGCTTCGATTCGCCACTACGTCCGAAGGGTGGTGGAAACATGAGTAGTGAAACCATGATGAGCCGGCATCCCGACATCGTGGAATTGCGGGAGAAGTACGAGCGCGCCTCCGAGGCGCCCGACGCCCAAGCGGTCACCGGCCTGATGTTCCTGACCGGGCTCTACATCGCGATTTCCCCCTGGGTCGTCGGGTTCAACGGACTCTCCACATTGACCGGCAACAACCTCATCGTCGGCATCGCTCTGGCCATGCTCGCACTCGGGTTCGCCTCGGTGTACGGCCGGACGCACGGCATCGTCTGGACCGCTCCCCTGATCGGCCTCTGGACGATCGTCGCCCCCTGGATCGTCAGCGGCAACGTCGATACCACATCGACGATCTGGAACAACGTCGTCGCCGGCGCCGTCGCCGTGCTGCTCGGTCTGGCCTCGATGTTCCTCGGAATGCGCAGGACCGGGGGACTCACCGGCCAAGCACCTCGAGCGGAAGCGACGCGAACCCAGCGCCCGTCCGGGCTCGGGCCGGAGACCTCCACACGGTGAAAACGCAGGTGCCCAGGCGCTCTGCCGAGTGAGCAACTCGGCGCTACGCGCGTCCAGCTGATCCGGCCGTGGTCGGCACGCGTGTCCCGTCCAGGCCCTCGGCGAGCGCGGGCCACTGTTCTTCCCCGCCAACCCCGGCTCCACCGGGTTGATACTCGGCTTCGCCACCTGCTTTGTATGCCTCACTTTCCTTCCGTGGAGGACAAGTCGGCACACTTGCGGTTCACGCCCACCACTCGATCACCGATTCGCGGCCGTGGCGACCACCCTTCCTCGCCAGCGCGGCGTTCTTCGGTGGTGGCCAGCAGAGGCACAATCGTCCCGTCGGATCCGCTGCCGTACAGGGCGGGGGATCCGTTGTCCGACAAAGCGATCCGTTCGATCGTCGTTGTACTCGTCCAATGACGGCTGCCGTGTCGGACGCAAGCCGTCTGCTGAGCGACCGCGCTGGCCTGTGCTCTGTGTCACATTCCCAATTCGCTGTGACGTATTGACCATCGACGCTCCGTCCAGCATGGTGTCGATAGGTTAACAAGCGCTCAGTTACTTGCTGGAAGGTTCACAGTCATGCCCGAAGCCGTCATCGTCTCTGTTGCCCGCTCGCCGATCGGTCGCGCCGGCAAGGGTTCGTTGCGGGATCTGCGGCCCGACGACTTGGGGGCGCAGATCGTGCGGGCTGCGCTGGCGAAGGTGCCGGCCCTCGATCCGAACGGCATCGATGATTTGATGCTCGGGTGTGGCCAGCCCGCCGGTGAGTCGGGCTTCAACCTCGCTCGGGTCGTGGCGGTTCTGGCGGGCCTGGATCGGGTGCCCGGCACTACGGTCAACCGGTACTGCTCGTCGAGTCTGCAGACGACCCGCATGGCGCTGCACGCCATCCGGGCCGGCGAGGGAGACGTCTTCATCTCCGCCGGCGTGGAGACCGTGAGCCGCTACGTCACGGGCAATGCCGACGGCCTGCCCGGCACCGAGAATCCGGTTTTCGCCGACGCGGTGCGCCGGACGGCGAAATTCGCTGCGGGCAGCGAGGTCTGGACCGACCCGCGCTCCGAGGATCTACTGCCGGACGTCTATATCGCGATGGGGCAGACCGCGGAGAACGTGGCGCAACTCTGCGGTGTGAGCCGTGCCGAACAGGACGCTTTCGGTGTCCGCAGTCAGAACCTCGCCGAGGCCGCCCTCGCCAACGGATTCTGGGAGCGCGACATCACCGCGGTGACCCTGCCCGACGGCAGTGTCGTCTCGCGGGACGACGGCCCGCGGCCCGGAGTCACCCTGGAGAAAGTCGCCGAACTGAAGCCGGTGTTCCGGCCCGACGGGACGGTGACGGCCGCGAACTGCTGCCCGCTCAACGACGGCGCCGCCGCGGTCGTGATCATGTCGGACACCAAGGCCGCCGAACTCGGCCTGACGCCACTGGCTCGGATCGTCGCGACCGGAGTCAGCGCGCTGTCGCCGGAGATCATGGGCCTGGGACCGGTGGAGGCGTCCAGGCAGGCGCTGGCCCGGGCCGGGATGACCATCGACGACGTCGACCTGGTCGAAATCAACGAAGCCTTCGCCGCCCAGGTCATCCCCTCGGCACGGGAGCTGGGCGTCGACTTCGACAAGCTCAACATCAACGGAGGCTCGATCGCGGTGGGTCACCCATTCGGCATGACCGGCGCCCGCATCACCAGCACTCTGATCAACTCCCTGCAGTTCCACGACAAGCAGATCGGTTTGGAAACCATGTGCGTCGGCGGCGGCCAGGGCATGGCGATGGTGCTGGAGCGCCTGTCGTAACCGCTGACTCCGCGAAGGGACTCAATGATGAACAGATTCGAAGGCAAGACAGCGATAGTCACCGGTGCGAGCCGGGGCATCGGGCTCGGCATCGCGCAGCGCCTGGTGGACGAGGGGGCGCGAGTCGTGATCACCGCCCGCAAAAAGGACGCGCTCGACGAAGCGGTGGAAGCACTGGGCGGGCCGGACCGCGCGCTGGCCGTCGCGGGCCGTGCCGATGACGTCGAGCACCAGGCGGAAACGGTCGCTCGCGCGATCGACACGTTCGGTAGCGCCGACCTGCTCGTCAACAACACCGGCATCAATCCGGCGTTCGGGCCGATGGTCGATCTGCCGTTGGACGTGGCCCGCAAGATAGTCGAGGTCAACTGCCTGGCCGCGCTGTCGTGGGTACAGCAGGCGTACCGGGCCTGGATGAAGGACTTCGGCGGCGCGATCGTGAACGTGTCGTCGGTCGCCGGTCTCAAGCCGGCGCCGGGCATCGGCTTCTACGGTTCGAGCAAGGCGATGCTCACGCACATCACTCAGGAACTCGCGGTCGAACTCGGCCCGAACCTACGGGTCAACGCCGTCGCCCCGGCGGTGGTGAAGACGAAGTTCGCCACTGCTCTCTACGACGGCAGGGAGGACGAGGTCGCCGCGGCGTACCCGCTGAAGCGGCTCGGCGTGCCCGAGGACATCGGCAGTGTGGTGGCGTTTCTGCTCTCCGACGACGCGAGCTGGCTGACGGGGCAATTACTGGTCGTGGACGGCGGCGTCACGCTGACAGGCGGAATCTGACATGGCCCGGATGAAAGCGTGGCGAGTCCATGAGCTGGGCGAACCGGGCACGGTGCTGCGGCTGGAGGAGGTGGAAGTTCCGGAGCCCGGCCCGAGCCAGGTTGTCGTGCGGGTCCGCGGCGCCGCGGCGAA
Organism: Nocardia sp. NPDC004718; assembly: GCF_053601535.1. Lineage (NCBI taxonomy): Bacteria > Bacillati > Actinomycetota > Actinomycetes > Mycobacteriales > Nocardiaceae > Nocardia > Nocardia sp. NPDC004718. Next base: position 90,405 of record NZ_JBSGCA010000019.1, on the reverse strand, counting down.
CTTTCCCGATGTACTGATGTGCCGCGGCCTCTATCAGGTCCGGCCGCCGTTGCCGTTCACGCCCGGCGTCGAGTTGTGTGGCGAAGTGGTGGCGGTCGGCGCCGACGTGGCCGGGATCGCTGCCGGTGACCGGGTGCTCGGAGGCGCGGCGCTGCCGCACGGTGGTTTCGCGGAATTCGCCGTGCTGGAGGCCGCCCAGACCTTCCCAGCGCCGCCGTCGTTGGATGACGCGGAGGCGGCCTCGCTCTTCATCGGCTACCAGACCGGCTGGTTCGGCTTGCATCGGCGCGCCGGATTGACCGCGGGCGAGACCCTCCTGGTGCATGCCGCGGCAGGTGGCGTGGGCAGCGCCGCGATCCAGCTCGGCAAGGCCGCGGGCGCCCGGGTGATCGGAGTTGTCGGTGGCGCCGACAAAGCCTCCTACGCCGAGGATCTGGGTGCCGACGTGGTCATCGATCGGCATCAGCTGGACTTCGTCGACGTTGTGAAGGACGTAACCGGCGGTCGTGGCGCCGACGTGATCTACGACCCGGTCGGCGGCGAGGTGTACCAACGGTCCACGAAATGCGTTGCCTTCGAGGGCCGCATCGTGGTCGTCGGATTCGCCGGCGGCGAGATCCAAGCTCCGGCATTGAATCATGCGCTGGTCAAGAACTATTCGATCCTCGGCCTGCACTGGGGTTTGTACAACACCCAGGATCCGGGCGCCGTCGCCGAATGCCATCGCGCGCTGACCGCACTCGCCGCCGACGGCGCGATCCGTCCTCTGGTCGGCGCGCGGCTGGGACTGGAGGAGGTCGCCGGCGCCGTGCAGCGACTCGCGGACGGCAAGACCGTCGGTCGCGTGGTCTACACCCCCTGAACTCGGCATTTCCACCGCAATCACATCTTCGAGGAGTATTCATGACCGATCCGACACAGCGGACCGCCCTCGTCACCGGCGCGGCTCGCGGAATCGGCGCCGCTGTCGCCCGGCGGCTGGCCGCCGACGGTATGGCAGTAGCCGTGCTCGACTTGGACGAAGCCGCCTGCAAGACGGTCGTCGACGAGATCGAGGCAGCCGGTGGACGCGCGCTCGCGGTCGGTGTCGATGTTTCCGACGAGGCCGCGGTTACCCAGGCGGTCGATCGCGTGGCCGCCGCGCTCGGCGCACCGACGGTGCTGGTCAACAACGCCGGGATCCTGCGTGACAATCTGCTGTTCAAGATGAGTGTCGACGACTGGGATGCCGTCATGAACGTGCACCTGCGCGGTTCGTTCCTGCTGGCCCGGGCAGCGCAGGCGCACATGATCGAGCAGAAGTGGGGTCGCATCGTGAACCTGTCCAGCACGTCGGCGCTCGGCAACCGTGGCCAGGCCAACTACGCGGCCGCCAAGGCCGGGCTGCAGGGATTCACCAAGACGCTCGCACTCGAACTCGGCAAGTTCGGCGTCACCGCGAACGCGGTCGCCCCGGGTTTCATCGAGACGGAGATGACCGCGGCCACAGCCGCCCGGATGAACATTTCCTTCGAGGACCTCAAGGCGGCGATGGCCGCCCAGATTCCGGTTGCCCGTACCGGCACTCCCGCCGACATCGCGCACACCGTGTCGTTCCTGGTGAGCGAGGGGGCCGGCTTCGTGTCCGGCCAGGTGATCTACGTGGCCGGCGGCCCACGGAACTGAACGGAGGAGACAGTCGTGCAGACATTCCAGGGCCTGTCCGAGCTGGAGGCCGCGGTCGGCACCCACCTCGGATACAGCGATTGGCACACGGTGACCCAGGAACAGATCGATCGCTTCGCCGAAGCCACCGGGGATCACCAATGGATTCATGTGGATCCTGCGAAAGCCGCCGCCGGACCGTTCGGCACCACCGTCGCACACGGGTTTCTCACCCTCTCGATGGTGCCGATGCTGGCCGGTCAGGTATACGCCGTGCGGGGCTTGTCCATGGGTGTCAACTACGGCACCAACAAGGTGCGCTTCCCCACTCCGGTTCCGGCCGGATCCCGGGTCCGAGCCGGTGTCGAACTCGTCTCGCTCGTGCCGGGCACGATCGGGTCGCAGGCAGTGCTCCGAGTGACCGTGGAACTCGAGGGCTCGGACAAGCCCGCGTGTGTGGCCGAGACGGTCGCGGTGCTGGTGCCGTGACGGCCGATCAGAAGGATGACAGATGACTCGACCCGACGCGGTTCGCGACGATCTGCGGCGCGGGGTGGAAGCCGTACTCGAAAAGCACGATCCGGCCACCACCGATGCCGTGACCTTTCACCGAGCCAGATTCGACGCGGGCCTGGCCTGGGTTCACTTTCCGATCGGGCTCGGTGGCCGGGCCGTCGATCGGGAACTGCAACCGTTCGTCGACGCCCTGTTCGAGCAGGCCGGATCTCCGGACAACAACGCGGCGATCAACGGCATCGGTCTGGGTATGGCCGCGCCGACGATCCTCGCCCACGGCACGACGGAACAACGGCAGCGCTTCCTGCGTCCGCTGTGGAGCGGAGAGGAGATCTGGTGCCAGCTGTTCAGTGAACCGGGGGCAGGCTCGGACCTGGCCGCGATCGCCACCAGGGCAGTGCGTGACGGCGGTGACTGGGTCGTCAACGGGCAGAAAGTGTGGACTTCGGTCGCGCACAAGGCGCAATTGGCGATCCTCGTGGCACGCACCGATCCCAACCGGCCCAAGCATGCGGGGCTGACCTACTTCATCTGCGATATGACCGCACCCGGAGTCGAGGTGCGGCCGCTGCGGCAGATCACCGGCGAAGCGGAATTCAACGAAGTCTTCCTGACCGACGTTCGGATCCCCGACACGCACCGGCTCGGCAAGGAAGGAGAAGGCTGGCGAGTCGCAACCACCACGTTGAACAATGAGCGCGTCTCGATCGGGGGGCGCGCGCTCCCCCGCGAGAGCGGAGTGCTGGGCGCCGCCGCCGGCCTCTGGCGCGAATTCCCGGAAAAGCGCACCCCCGAATTGCACCACCGGCTGTTGCGATTGTGGGTGGATGCCGAGGTCTCCCGGCTGGCGGCGACCCGGCTGCGTCAGCAGGTGGCCGGCGGCCAGCCCGGGCCGGAAACTTCCGCCGTCAAGCTGTCGTTCGCCCGAGTCAACCAGCAGGTTGCCGGATTGGAGGTCGAACTGCACGGTGAAGACGGCCTGCGATACGACGATTGGACGATGGTGCGCCCCGACCGGGTCGATTTCGCCGGTCGTGGCGCCGGTTACCGTTTCCTGCGGGCCAAAGGCAATTCGATCGAGGGTGGAACCTCCGAAATCCTGCGCAACATCATCGCCGAACGGGTCCTCGGGCTGCCGGGCGAACCCCGCGCGGACAAGGACATCGCCTGGAAGGACCTGAGCCGATGAGCGACATCCTGCTGCTCGATACCGATGTCGAGACCTCCTTGCGGAGCGCGGTGCGTGACCTGCTCACCGCCCGATGCGATCCGTCCGCGGTCGCGCGGGCCTACGACGGCGACCGGACACTGACTCGGACGCTGTGGACATCGATCCGGGACGACCTCGGGCTCGCGGGTCTCCTCATCCCCGAGGACCGCGGCGGAGCGGGCGGTACGGCCCGTGACGCCGCCGTCGTCCTCGAGGAGTTCGGGCGGTTCGTCGCACCGGTCCCATTTCTGACCAGCAGCGTCATCGCCGCGACCGTCCTGCTCGCGGGCGACTCCACGCTGGTCGGTCGACTCGGCGACGGTAGTTGCAGCGCAGCGCTGCTGACGCCGTTCTCCACAGCGCTCGCGACGCACATCCCGACCTTGACGGCTGATGCGGAGGGCCGGCTGTCCGGACTGGTTACCAGCGTCGCCGGTGCGCTCGACGCCGATGTACTGCTGGCCGCCGTCGAGACGGCGAACGGCACGGAGGTGCACGCGTTGACGGCCGCCGCGGCGCAGATCAAGCCGGTGGTCTCCCTGGATATGACCCGCCCGCTGGCTGACGTCGCTGTCGACTCCGTGCCGGGCCGGGTCGTCGTCGCCGCCGAATCCGGTTGGGCAGCTATCCAATCCGGCTTGACAATCGGCGCCGCACTCCTCGCGTCCGAGCAAGCCGGAATCGCCGCCTGGTGCCTGGAGACAACCGTCGAGTATCTGAAGCTGCGACGCCAGTTCGGCCGGGTGGTCGGCGGATTCCAGGCGATCAAGCACCGCCTCGCCGACCTCTACGTCGAGGTCGAGTCGGCCTCGGCCGCCGCGCGGTATGCGGCGGGAACATACGCGGCCGACGACCCCGACAGCGTGATCGCCACCGCCGTCGCGGCGTCCTATTGCAGCGATATCGCGGTGCGGGCCGCCGAGGAGGCCATCCAATTACACGGCGGGATCGGCATGACCTGGGAGCACCCGGCACACCTGTACCTCAAACGCGCGAAGGCCGACCAGATAGGACTGGGAAGTCCCGGCCACCATCGGAGATTGCTGGCGGACCTCGTCGGGCTGCCCGCGTAAAAAGCTGAATGCTCGGTTCCGGCCGACGACGCGGACTCGGCGCTCTCTGACCCGATCCGTTCGGCGCACAAAAGGAGACCACGTGACAACAACCCAGCAGGTGCGGCTCGCGAAACGGCCGCCGGGGCTGCCCGACGCGGGCGCTTCGGCGGGCGGGCCGACCTGGCACGGCACGCTCGGAATGCCGGACATGACCGCCTATTCCGGTTTGCTCGAGGTCTGCGAACTCCGAGCCCGAGACACGGCGGTGGTCTCCGCGGCCGCCGGTGCTGTCGGCAGCATCGCCGGTCAGATCGCGAAGATCAAAGGTACGAGAGTGATCGGGATCGCGGGCGGCGCCGAAAAATGCCGGATGCTGACCGGCAAACTCGTGCTCGCTGCGTAGAGCCATACTGTCCAGGTGACCGACACAGAGGACCGATCGCGCGCGGACCAGACCCGAGCGCGGCTGCTCGACGCCGCGGTGGTGGCCTTCGCCGAACGCGGCTTCCACGGGTCGACCACCCGCGACATCACATCGATCGCCGGGGTGAGCACGGGGACGATCTACGTGTATCACCGTTCCAAGGAAGAATTGCTCTACCAGATCTCACGCGCCGGTCACCTGGACACCCTCGAGCACGTCCGCACTGCCATCGCTTCGGCACAAGACCCCGCCGAGCAACTGATCGCCGTGATGCGGGAGTTCACGATCCATCACGCCCGCGCCCACACCGTCGCCCGGATCATCAATTACGAGCTCGCCGCACTGAGCCCGGAACATCAACAAGAGATCAAGGAAACCCGGCGTGCGATCGAGGGCGAGGTCCGGAGCTTGATCGAGCGCGGGGCGGCCGCCGGGGTGTTCGAGAACTCGAATACCCATATGGCCGCGACCGCTCTGCTCTCGCTGGGAATAGATATCGCGCGCTGGTACCACGAGGGTGGCTCCTGGTCACCGGAGGACATCGGCGACTATTACGCGGACCTCGCGCTGCGGATCGTGGGCGGTCGAAGGTCGAGCCCGCCGGAGTCCGCTCGATCGTGAAGATGTCAGGATGATCATGCGGAGCGACGCCGCGGAACTGCTCGCGAGGATCGCGGGAGAACTGAGCCGACATGCGCTCGGCTTGTCCGAACGTCTGACCGAGCAGATGCTCCGCATCGAGCCGGAGCTGCGCGGCGACAGCCGGGTGGAGTCACTGCTGCGGGCCAGCGTCACCGGCAACGTCGTGATCGCGTTGCATATCTACGAGCTGGGGCTCGACATCGACGAGCTCGAGGCTCCCACGGAGGCATTGGAGTACGCCCGGCGCATGGCCCAGCGCGGCACGTCGATCGCCGCCTTGCTGCGGGCCTACCGCATCGGACAGCGACTGTTCAACGACCACATGCTCGGCGAACTCACCGCGGCGACCAACGACGTCGCCCTGATCACCTCCGCAGTGGCCGAGATGACCGACCGCTCGTTCGCCTATATCGATCGGGTCTCCCAACAAGTCGTGACCGCCTACCAGGACGAGCGGGACCGGTGGCTGCAGAACCAGATGGCCGTCCGTACCGCCAGGGTGCGCTCGATCCTGTCCGGACAGCGCGTCGACCCGGATGACAGCGAGCGCACACTGGGATATCGGCTCGATCGAACCCACCTCGGCATGGTCATTTGGTCCGACGCGGGCGCGGACCAACTGCGCGCGGCCAAACAAGTGGCGACGGCCATCGCCGATCAGTTGTCCTGCCAAGGACCACCACTGCTGATCCCGGCCGACGAATCGACCCTGTGGGCGTGGCTCCCGCAACCGGAACTGAATGTCGATCCCGCCACGGTGCGCACTCCGGAGCAGACATGGGTCGCGGTGGGCAGACCTGCCACCGGACTGGAAGGCTTCCGGCTGACCCATCGCCAGGCGACACAAGCGCAGGTCGTCGCGATGTCCGCACCGGCACCGCAGCGTGCGTCGATGTCGTGTTCGGCTCAGCTCGGGCCGATCGCGCTGATGTGCTCGGACCTGACCGCCACCCGGGCATGGATCAGCGAAATTCTCGGGTCGCTCGCGCGTGACGACGATGCCACGGCGCAGCTCCGCGAGACCGCGCGTGTCTTCCTGGAGACGAACGGCAGCTTCCAGACAACGGCAGAGCGGCTGGTGCTGCACCGCAACACCGTCCAGTACCGGATTCGTAAGGCGGAAGCGGTACTGGGACATTCGCTTCGGGAGCGACGACTGGACGTCGAGGTCGCCCTGCTGGCCTGCCGCTGGCTGGGGTCGACCGTGCTGCAGCCCATAGGGTGACCGAGACATCCCTCGTGCGCTGCGCACGATCCCTCCCGCTATCTTCATGCGCCCACAATATGGTCCAGGTCACATCACCTTCCTAACGTGGCGTTCACGCAAGTGAGCTGCCGAGTTAGCAAGGAGATCGACATGCACTTCGCTGCCCTCCCGGACATACGTGCCGGAGGCTTCCCCACCAACCCGTGTCTTGCCGACGACAACTTGGGAAGTATCACCAACGCCGAGTTCCTCGACTTCGTGCGGAAGTACGCCGATCGGCTCTCGGAGGCGGGGATCGGTGTCGGCGATGTCGTGGCCGTGCGGTTGCCGAACCGGCTCGAATTGATCGTGACATTGTTCGCGGCTTGGCGGCTGGGTGCCGCGGCGACGCCGATCGACCCATCGTCGACCGCGGCCGAAGCCGACTATCAGCTGGCCGATTCCCGCGCTCGCGTCCTTGTCTGCGCTGACGAACGCGAGTCCAGCGAGGCCGGTCAACCGCAGCGAATCGCGGTTGCGGAGCTGAATCGGCACGAAGGCCGCGGCGGCGCCGCGGAAGCGACCGAATTCTCGAACGACGCGCTCGCGTTGATCATCTACACCAGCGGTACCACCGGACGTCCGAAGGGCGTCGAGTTGACGCACGCGAACATCCTGGTGATGGCCGAGACGATGGTCGCGGGTATGCGGTTGACCGCCGAGGACCATAGCCTGCTGATCCTGCCGCTGTTCCATGTCAACGGCATCGTGGTCGGCGTGCTGTCGCCGCTGCTCGCCGGCGGCCGGGCCACTGTCGCGGGCCGGTTCTCGCCGCGGACCTTTTTCGACAGGGTCGAGGCGGCGCGGCCGACCTATTTCTCCGCGGTGCCGGCCATCTACGCCATGCTGTCGGCACTGCCGGCCGAGATCCGGCCCGACACCTCCTCGGTCCGGTTCGCGCTCTGCGGTGCGGCTCCGATGCCGGTCGAACTGCTCACCCGATTCGAGGAGCGCTACGGAATCCCGATCTACGAAGGCTATGGCCTGTCGGAGGGGACGTGCGCGAGCACGGGCAATCCACTCGACGGTGTCCGCAAACCCGGCACCGTCGGTCTCGCGCTGCCGGGGCAGGAGATCGCCATCGTCGACAGCGACGGCAATTTCCTCACCGCCGGATCGGTGGGCGAGGTCGTGATCAAAGGCCCGACCGTGATGCGGGGATATCTGGGCCGGCCGGAGGAGACGGCGAAGGTGATCGTCGATGGCTGGCTGCACACCGGGGACATCGGTCGCCTGGACGCCGACGGCTACCTCACCCTGGTCGACCGCATCAAAGACATGATCATCCGCGGCGGAGAGAACATCTATCCCAAGGAGATCGAGTCCGCGATCTACACCCACCCACAGGTGCTCGAGGCCGCCGTGATCGGTCGACCGCACCCGGTTTACGGCGAAGTGCCCATCGCCTTCGTGTCCTATCGCGACGGTGCCGCGATCGAGCCGGAACAGATTCTCGAGCTACTGCGAAAGTCTTTGGCCGCCTACAAGCTTCCCGAGCTGATCGTGACCGTGGACGAGATCCCGAAGAACCCCGTCGGGAAGATCGACAAGCGGATTCTGCGCTGCCGCCCGGTCGATGCGACCCTCTGACCCCCTCCTTTCCCTCTCGAAAGACACCTGCCATGGGATTCACGAAACCAGACCTTCCGGACATCGACTACGCCGAATGGAAGACCCGTCCGCGCGGTGAACGGCTGCGCACCGTTGCCGAGCACTGGGTCGAACACGGCTTCGGCACGCCTCTTGCCGTCTACCTGCTCTACATCGTCAAATGCGCCTTGTACGTCCTCGGCGCGGCCGCGGTGATCTCCCTGACCCCCGGGCTCGGGGCGCTCACCGACATCAGCTCGTGGTGGACCGAGCCGATCGTCTACCAGAAACTCGTCGTCTGGACTCTGCTGTTCGAAATACTCGGGCTCGGATGCGGGTTCGGACCGCTCACCATGCGGTTCCTGCCGCCACTCGGCGGGCTGCTGTACTTCCTGCGTCCCGGCACCCTGCGGCTGCCGCCATGGCCGGGCAAGGTGCCGTTCACCCGTGGTGACGAGCGCGGAGTCATCGATGTCGCCCTGTACGCGGTCGTCCTCGGATCCGGAATCCAGGCGTTGCTCGCCTCCGGTCGCGGCGTTCCGCCGGTGGACGGCGGTCAGGTAGGCCTGCTCGATCCCATGATCGTCGTCGCTCTGGTCATCGCCCTCTGCGTGCTCGGGCTGCGAGACAAGACGGTGTTCCTGGCCGCACGCCCCGAGCACTACCTGTTGATGCTGCTGATGTTCTTCGTCCCCTTCGCCGACATGATGATCGGATTCAAGCTGGTCATGCTGGCACTGTGGTGGGGTGCGGCCACATCCAAGCTCAACCATCACTTCGGGCACGTGGTCGCCGTCATGATGAGCAACAGCCCCGTCATGCGACTCGGATGGCTCGAGCGCAAGATGTACCGCAACCCACCGCAGGACCTGCGGCCGTCACGTATCCCGGCTCTGCTGGCCCACGGCGGCACCGTCGTGGAATACCTGGTTCCCGCCTACCTCGTGTTCCTCGGCCACGGCGGCCCACTGACCTGGGCGGCGATCATCTTCATGGCCGTTTTCCACCTGCACATCATCTCCACCGTCCCGATGGGCGTGCCGCTGGAATGGAACATCTTCTTCATCTTCAGCCTGTTCTACCTGTTCGGACACTACGGCTACATCCACGTCCAGCAGCTTCGATCACCGCTGGTGCTCGCGCTGATCCTCTTCTCCGCACTTGTCGTCGTCGTGGGACATATTCGGCCGCAATGGGTTTCGTTCCTGACATCGATGCGCTACTACGCAGGAAACTGGGCCACCAGCGCCTGGTGTTTCCGCGGGGACGCCGAACTGAAACTCGAGCAGCATGTCACCATGAGCGCCGCGCTGCCGGTCACCCAGTTGACCAAGTTGTACGGCCCCGAGATCGCCGACATCCTCATCCAGACCGGGCTCGGCTGGCGATCGATGCACACCCACGGCCGGGCGCTCAACGGCCTTATCGCACGGGCCGTCGACAACGCGGAGGACTACGCCGTCCGCGACGGAGAGATCGTCGCAGGCCCGCTGCTGGGCTGGAACTTCGGTGAAGGGCACTTGCACAACGAACAGCTGCTGGCAGCGCTGCAACGGCGCTGCCAGTTCGAAGAGGGCGAGCTTCGCGTCGTCGTCCTCGAATCTCAGCCCATCCACCGGCAACGCCAGGCATACCGGATCATCGATGCCAGAACCGGGGTCATCGAGGAGGGCTACGTCCTGGTCGAGGACATGCTTGCCCGCCAGCCGTGGCCGGAGCCGGGCGATCTGTTCCCGGTTCATCCTCTCCACCACGACGACACCCAGGATCTTTCCTCGGCGCGTGCGCGATGACCACGGCGATCGTGGTCGGCTCCGGGCCGAACGGACTGGCTGCCGCCGTGACGCTGGCCCGTCACGGGGTCGACGTCACCGTGCTCGAAGGTGCCGCCACCATCGGCGGCGGCACCCGCTCCGGCGAACTCACCCTCCCCGGTCTGCTGCACGACCACTGCGCCATGGCCCACCCCATGGCCGTCGGCTCACCGTTCTTCGCCGGAATCGACATGGCCCGCTACGGATTGGAATGGGCATGGCCGGAAATAGACTGCGTTCACCCGCTCGACGACGGAACAGCGGCAGTGCTGTATCAATCCGTCGAAGAGACCGCGGCGGGCCTCGGGCCGGACGGGCCGATCTGGCGCCGCCTGTTCGCCGGCCCCGCCGCTGGATACGAACTGCTGGCGCAGGATGTCATGCAACCGCTCCTACGGATACCGTCACATCCGATGCGGCTGGCCCGATTCGGCATCCCGACCCTGATCCCCGCCGCCGCGCTCGGCCGGCTGTTCCGGACCGAGCGGGGACGGGCGTTGTTCGCCGGGAACATGGCGCACGGCTGGCAACCACAGCACCGGATCCTGTCCGCGGCGATCGGTCTCGGCATCACCACCGCGGGCCATCGCTACGGGTGGCCGGTCGCGGTGGGCGGCTCGCGCGCGATCACCGAAGCCATGGCGGCGGCGCTGAGAGATCTGGGCGGAAAGATCGAGACCGGGTTCTGGGTCGAGTCGCTCGACCGACTGCCGCCGGCCGACCTCGTGATGTTCGATCTTGCCCCGGCCGCTATCGCCGACATCGCCGGTGACCGGCTGCCGTCGCGGGTCGCCCGGGCGTACCGGCGCTTCCGGCACGGGCCCGCCGCCTACAAGATAAGCCTGGCCGTAGAGGGCGGCATTCCCTGGACCAGCCCGCACGCCAGGAAGTCGGGAAGCCTGCACATCTGCGGCAGCGCAGCTGACGTGGTCCGCGCCGAACGCGCTGTGCATCGAGGTCGGCTTTCCGACCGACCGTTCATCATCGTCGGACAACAGTACCTCGCCGACCCATCACGCTCACAAGGAAACGTGCACCCGGTCGATATGTACGCCCATGTGCCACAAGGATATTCGGAGGACGCCACCGTAGTACTGCTCGATGCGGTCGAACGGTTCGCACCGGGGTTCCGAGACCGCATCCTCGCCACCACCGTGGCAGGTCCCATCGACATGCAGGCCTACAACCCCAACTATGTGGCAGGAGACATCCTGACCGGCGACAAGAGCATCCGCCAGCTGGTCTTCGGCGGACCACGCATCACCAGGCGCCCCTATCATGTGGCGAACCGGATGTTCATCTGCTCGGCCGCTGTCCCGCCAGGGCCGGGAGCGCACGGGATGAGCGGATACAACGCCGCGGTCGCGGCCCTGCGAGAATTCGCCGCCCCACCGAGGCATCGATCCACTGTGCCGCGCGGCGGCAACGGCCCGAACTCCCCAGATCATTGATCGCAGCGCGGGTCGCGTCGACCTGGGCGGCTACTGGGGCAAGCAAGACCCCGACCTGCTCGACCACCACGGTCCCCGGTCGCTCGAGACCCCTGCGCGCCGGTCGACGCGACGACCCGACGCCCATCGAGCAAGCCCACCGAGCTCAGACCCGCCGCATCACCGACACGACCTTGCCGAGCACCACCGCTTCGTCACCGTCGATCACCTCGTAGGCCGGATTGCGCGGCTCGAGATACACGTGACCGCTACGCCGCCGGTACACCTTCACCGTCGCTTCTCCGTCGATCATCGCCGCCACGATCTCACCGGAATGCGCCTCGCGCTGCTGTCGCACCACCACGATGTCACCGTCACAGATCGCCGCGTCGATCATCGAATCACCACGCACCCGCAACCCGAACACCGTGCCACGGCCGACCAACTCGCGCGGCAACGTCATCGTGTCGCCGGCATGCTCCTCGGCCAGGATCGGAGCACCCGCCGCGATATCGCCGACCACCGGCACCGCCACCGAATCCTCCGCCGTCTCCCGCGGCACCGGAGCCCGCAGGAACATCCGCACGTCGATCGGACGCGACACCGTCCGGCCGCGGCGCAGAAAACCACGCTCCTCCAAGCTCTTCAGATGCTTGGACACCGACGACGCCGACCGCAGACCCACCGCGTCACCGATCTCGCGCGTATTCGGCGGATACCCGTACCGCAGAACCCAGTCCCGAATCGTGGCGAGAATCCGCTGCTGGCGCGGCGGCAACGTCGAGGTGTCGAGGTGCTCGAACGCGTCGAGCGGGTCGTATCCGGTCACCCGGGGAATGGTAGAGGCACGGGTCGACACTACCGACCGGCCACCACACCGGGCACGCCGAACAGCTCCTGATCGGGTTCGGGAACCCAGCAGGCGGCGGCGGCATCCCGGTTGTAGTTCTCCGCGACATGCTCGATCAAATGCCGCAATCCCGGATGCCGGTCACCCGCCGACCACAGCAGCGCCAGCGGATAGGCCGGAGTGGGATCGACGACCATCAGCCGCCGCACGTTCGGATGCCACGGCGTCTGCCCGCCCTCACCGGTGAAGGTCGCCAACGACGACGAATCCGCGATACGTTCGACGATTCCCGCCATATTCTCCAGCGGACCCCCGGTATCGATCGGAATCCCGCTGAACGCGCTGAGTTCTCGATAGAAATCGGCCCACTCCGACGGCACGGCCGCACCGGGCACCCACACCGGATGCCCCGCGACCTCCCGCAACCCGATCGTCGAACGGCCCGCGAACGGATGGTCCTTACCCACGAGCAGATACAGCGGCTCCAGATACGCCGGAGCCGCGACGATGTCACCGGGCAACGCCACCGGGCCGCCGTGCGCGCGGGCCAAGGCCGCGTCGACCAGACCGCCGCGCAGCGCCTCCCGCGACGTCGTGATCATGTTCGACATGACGATCTCGGTCTCACAGCGCGGATGACGCGCGAGATAGAACTCCATCAACTCGGTCGCGGCCATACGCTTACCCAGAACCGCCACCCGCAACGGCCGCACCTGCTCGCGCACGGACCGCACCGCCGCCTCGGCGCCCACGAGCAGTGAACGCGCATGCGGCAACAGCCGAAGACCCGCGGCGGTCGGCGCGCTGCCGCCGCGTCCACGCTCGAAAAGCTCCGCACCCAAGTGCGATTCGAGTTTCGCGATGCGCTTGGAGACCGCCTGCTGGCTGATACCCAGCACAGCGGCGGCGTGACCGAACTGCTCCTCCTCCACCACAGCGACGAACGCCCGCAACGCCGCCAGATCCAGATCCACCATCACCTCCATCGACCAGACAGCTCCGCCGTGCTCGGCGACCTCACAACGCTTCCGCGCCAGTCCTGTCCGGCGGGCGGATCACCTCCACCTCCGTGAGCGGGCCCGCATAACGCTCGATCTCCACCAGAGTGAGCTGCCCGGCGCACCCTTGGCTGAGCGTCGAGGACGGACGGTCGGCGATCAGCACGTTCGGATTACCGTGACGGCAGAACGTCGGATCCGCCGGGTCGGGGTCATACCACGCGCCGGTGGACAGCTGCGCGACACCGGCTCGCACCCCCTCGTCGACGACCAACCCCGCCAGGCAACTACCCCGATCGTTGAACACCCGCACGATGTCACCGGCACGCAGACCACGAGCCTCGACGTCCGAGGGATGCATCCGGATCGGTTCCCGCCCGGAGATCTTCACCGACTGGCTATAGGCACCCACGTCCAGCTGACTGTGCAACTTCGTCCGCGGCTGGTTCGCCACCAACTGCACGGGGAACCGCTCCGCCGCCGCGCCACCGAGCCACTCCTCCGGCTCCAGCCACATCGGATGCGGCGGGCAATCGGCGTACCCGAAGCCATCGATCGTCGACGAAAAGATCTCGATCTTCCCGCTGGGCGTGCTCAACGGGTACCGGTCCGGGTCCGCGCGAAAGTCCGCGGCAAGCACCTGCCGCGGGTCCGGCACCGGAAGCTCGAGTGCCTCGCCGGACCAGAACGCGTCGAAATCCGGAAACTCCTGTCCCGCACGCGACTGCTCTACTCGCCACCGCTCGTACAGATGCCGCAGCCACTCCGCGACCGAACGTCCTTCGGTGAATTCCTTGCCGACCCCGAGCCGATCCGCCGTCTCGGCGAAGATCCGATAATCGTCGCGCGCCTCGGCAGGCGGGCGGGTCAGCGCTCGCATCGGGAAGAACGACCGGTCACCTTCCCCCGCGCCGTAGTCATCGCGCTCGATGGACATCGTCGACGGCAACACGATATCCGCGTGCCGCGCGGTAGCAGTCCAGAACGCATCGTGCACTACCACCGTGTCCGGCCGTTCGAACGCCATTCGCAAACGGGCCAGATCCTGATGGTGATGGAACGGATTGCCGCCACACCAATACACCAACCGCACATCCGGATACACCAGATCCCGACCGTTGTACCGATAGGACGCTCCCGGATTCAGCAGCATGTCCGCGATCCGGGCGACCGGGATGAAAGCATCGACACCATTGCGCCCCTGCGGAAGTCGCGGCACCGGTCCGCGCGCCGGTTCCCCGACGCCCGCGGCCGATCCGTAACCATGCCCGAACCCGCCGCCGGGAAGGCCGATCTGCCCCAGCATCGCCGCCAGCACCACACCCGCCCACAACGGCTGCTCACCATGCCGCGCTCGCTGCAGCGACCAACTCACCGTCACCAGAGTTCGGGCGGCGGCCATCTCGCGCGCCAGCATCCGGATACGCTCTGCCCCCACACCGGTGATCGCCGCGGCCCACTCCGGATCCTTGACGACTCCATCCACCGCGCCACGAAGATACGCCGCGAAACGCTCGTAGCCGACCGTGTACTCACGCAGAAACGTCGTGTCCGCCAAGCCTTCCGCGTCCAGCACCTGAGCCAGCGCAAGCATCATCGCCACGTCGGTGCCAGGCAGCGGCGCGATCCACTCGGCTTCGCTCTCCGGCGGGGTGTCGTCGCGCAACGGGCTGATCGACACGAACCGGCAGCCCCGCTCCCGCGCCGCCGTGATCCAGCCCCGCACGTTGTGCCGGGAGACGCCACCAGGCGACACCGCCGCGTTCTTCGGTGACAGACCACCGAAGGCCACCACGAGCTCGGAGTGCTCGGCCAGTACCGTCTTCGCCGTCGCCTGCTGCGTCAACCAGCCGATGTCACCGATGACGTGCGGCAGGAAAACCGTCGAAGTGCCCAGACTGTAACTGTTCACGTGCCGGACGTAGCCGCCGAGACAGTTCAGGAAGCGGTGCAATTGACTCTGCGCGTGGTGGAAGCGCCCCGCACTCGCCCAGCCGTACGAACCGCCATACACCGCCTCCGCCCCATACCGCCGGTACACCCGGTCGAGCTCGCCGGCCAGCAGGTCCAACGCCCGCTCCCACGACACCGGAACGAAAGCCTCCGAACCGCGCGGCCCCGGCCCCGGCCCGTTCTCCAGCCAACCCTGGCGGACATACGGCCGATCAATCCGAGTGGGGTGGTGCTGCGCAGAAGCGACGTTCCCGATCAACGGCATCGGCTCCGGATCACCACGCCACGGCCGGACCTCCGTCAGTCGTTCACCGTCGCTGTCCGCCTCGAACGCGCCCCAGTGGGTCAGATGCGTGGTCACCGCCCCACCGTAATCGGCCCCGCCGACATCGCAGCGCCGCCCGTCTCCCCGCCAACGCCACCTCAGCCGGATTTACGGCGCAACTCGAAGATCCGGAACACACGGCCGCCGGAGAGCTCGTACTCCATGGCGTAACCGGGCCAGAACTCGACCGCCAGATCCCAGAAGGGCTTGCGCTCCACACCGTCGATCTCACGCACCGCGACCAGGAACTGCTCACCCTCGTGCCGGACCGAGGCGGTCTGCGCGGCACGCAGATTCGCCGACCACGCCGGATGTTCGGAACTCCCCCAATTCGAGCCGAGGACGATGAAGTCCGCACCGTGCGGGACATACAGCAACGACGTGGTCCGCGGGATACCCGTCTTCCGGCCCGGTACCGTGACCTCGATGGACGGCAATCCCGCCAGATCCAGGACACCCTTTCGCCCGCCGCTCACCCGCCGGATCACGCGCTCGAGCCGGAGCACGACCGGCGCCGACCGCATCACCCAGCGCTGCTGAGCGAGCCGTCGCGCCACGCGCGGCAACGGATTAGACACCAATTCAGGACACCTCTCCGTGGCGGACTCGCAGGCTGGCAGGCGCTCTACAACAGATCTAACACCTCGTACCTACATCTATGCACAGTTGGCCTCTCGGTCTTCGATATCCATTGCGAAGTTTCTGTTGCGGTGCAGGTTTCGAATTGCATCCGTTTCTACGCAATCCCGCTGGTCACCGCACCGGACGAGGTTGCTGGTGATCCCCGGCCCGGCCTGGCTGCGCCGATCCAGTTCGAACCCGAACAGGCCGAACGCGATCTTGGATCGGCTCGTCCTAGGCGGAGTTGTGCGTGCGCGATCGCATGGTGGTTGTGGAGGTGTTCCATGGTCTTGAAGTCGAGGAAAAACATAGTTTGATGCGAATATCTACGTATCAACATGTTAGTTGTAGCGATGTTAGTTGTTGCGGCTCCGCCACATCGCCCTCCGCGCAGTTCCATTCCGCGCAAGTCCTCGAAGCGCAGCCCGCTCCCCGACTTTCGAGAAAACGGACAAGCGACCAGTTACCCTGTCCCCCGTGCCGCCCTCCCCCACCCTGGTTCGAGCACCCGGGGGTCGACGAGGGCCAGCCCCTTTCGGAACAGGAGTTCGATGCGTTCACACCACCGCCATGTCTCTGCCGCCTTGGCGGCGGTCGCCGTGGTACTGCTCGGAGGCGTCGCTCCAGCAGCCGCCCGCACCGAGCCGCCCGCCGCGGTCACCCCGATGGGCCCGGATTTCCTTTGGGGCGTCGCCTCGTCGGGATATCAATCGGAAGGCCATGCCCCGGACAGCAACTGGTCCCGCTACATCGCGTCCGGGAAAACGACCGACCCCTATCGGGATTCGATCGACTTCTACGCGCGCTACCGCTCGGACATCGCCCTTGCGGCCGATCTGGGCGTGAAGGTGTATCGCATCGGCGTCGAGTGGGCACGCCTCCAGCCCGAGCCGGGCAAGTGGGACCTCGAGGGCCTGAAGTTCTACGACGACGTCGTCGCCGCGATCACGGCTGCCGGCATGCGTCCCATGATCACCATCGACCACTGGGTCTACCCGGGCTGGGCGGTCGACCGCGGGGGCTGGAACAACCCGGACCTCCTCCAGGATTGGCTGGCCAACGCACGAGCGGTCGTCGATCGCTACGCCCCGTTCCAGCCGTTGTGGGTGACGTTCAACGAGCCGACCTTCTACCTGCTGAACGAACTGCGCCACGGCGGACTGTCGCCCGCCGCCGCGCCCGCGATGCAAGACCGGATCACCCAGGCCCACAACATCATCTACGACTACATCCACCGGGTACAGCCGGGCGCCATGGTGACCAGCAATGTCGCCTACATCCCTGGCGGTGAGGATGTGGTGAACAAACCGCTGGTGGACAGGATCGACACAAAGCTCGACTACATCGGCATCGACTACTACTACGGCCTCTCCCCCGACAGCCTCGCCGTTACGGCGAGTTTCACGGAGTTGTGGAAGAACCCGCTGCAGCCCGAAGGCATCTACTACGCGCTGCAACACTATGCGCGTCAGTTCCCCGGTAAGCCGCTCTACATAGTCGAGAACGGAATGCCCACCGAGAACGGCCTGCCCCGCGCGGACGGATACAGCCGCGCCGACTCACTCCGCGACACCGTCTACTGGCTCCAGCGAGCCAAGGCCGACGGCATGAACTTGATCGGTTACAACTATTGGAGTCTGACCGACAATTACGAGTGGGGCTCCTACACACCACGTTTCGGCCTCTACACCGTCGACGTCCTCACCGATCCGGCCCTCACGCGCAAGCCGACGGACGCGGTGGCCGCATACACCGACATCACCCGCACCGGCGGCGTCGCGCCCGGTTACCGGCCGACCCGTGCGCCGAAGGATTGTTCCTTCGTCGACGTGCCCGCCAGCTGTTCCGACCCGGTCACCGTCCCGCGGTGACACTTCGGGGTACACCATCGAGTGGAGGTGGACGATGACCGACGATCCCATCGCGGTGCTGCGGCGCTGGGCCGATTCCGGCGGAATCTGGCGGGTCGCCGGACGCCGGCCCGGTTCGGTCACCGTCGCCCTCTACCAGTGCACGGGCGGAGAGGAGGTCGACCGGCTGGTCTCCTCCGATCCCGAGTTGATCAGCTATCTCGGTGAGCGAACCAGCAGCGAGGACTGAACCGCTCAGCTCATGACCGATCCGGTCGCCCCCGCCCACAGCCGCTCCAGCACGCGCGCGGCCGGTTCCACGGAGGTGATCATGCCGACCCCCTGCCCCGCGTCGATCGGCGCGACAGCGGGATCGTCAGCGGCGAGCGCCGCGGTGAGAGCGCGCTTGGCCGCCGCGTCCATGGCGAGTTCTTCTTCTCGCCCGGTCCACCGGTCGGTGAACCCGGTGCGCAGCACCCGCGCGGGAAACCTGGCGGGCCAAGGCAATTCCATTCCCACGTCGTACGCGCGGGTGAGCACCGTGTCGTCGCCGCGTGCCTCGATCAGAGCGCGACGGCCCGCATCCGACAGCAGCGATTCCGAGGAGGCCGCCAGGCAGGTGCCGAGCCATGCGCCACTGGCGCCGGCGCGCAGCACGGCGGCGAGATCCCCCGGTGCGCCGATGCCGCCCGCCGCGAGCACCGGGACCGTTACCGCGTCCAGCACCTCTTCCAGGAGCGGCAGCAGCGACGCGTTCACGGCACCGTGCCCACCACCCTCCACACCGCGCGCCACGAGGACGCCGACACCGGCGGCTTGCGCACGCCGCGCGTCCTGCCCGCTGTACACCTGAGTGGCCGGGACGATCCCTTCGTCCGCGACTCGGGCGGCCCAGCCCAAGTCTTCCCCGAAGCTCACCGAGATCAGTGCGGGACGCGCCTCGATCGCGACCTCGAGCAGTCGCGGCTCCTCGGCGACCACCCAATCGACCAGACCGATGCCGAACGGGCCGTCGACGCCGCGCACGTGCGGCAATTCCCGCTCCAGCGCCCGGACCGATCCGGCACTGCCCATCCCGATCATCCCGAGCCCACCGGCCGCGGTCACCGCCGCGGCGAGCCGTCCGCCCGCCACACCCCCCATCGGCGCATTGACCAGTGGAACGCGCGCACCCATCCGGTGCGCCCATGCGATCGCGTCGTGTGCGGGGAACTGTTCGCCGGGCGTCGTCACGAGTTCCATCGCAGCACACCGTGCCATGAACAGTGCCGGGCCGCCCTGTCACCGCGGGTGGTCACCCGCGGTGACCGAGCATGTCCAGCAGTCCGTCGAGCTGGAGTTCGAACAACTCGTCGCGGTCGGCGAAAGTGTTGGTGCCGTACATGTCGAAGACGTCCGCGCTCACCGCCCCGAACAGGCCGACCCAGAACGTCACGCCGCGGACGACCAGCCAGTCGGGCACCTCGAGCGGGAACTCGTCGCGGATCAGCGCGAAGCTGCCCGCGAGAGGCGCGGAGATCCGCGGCTCCTTACCGGGCGCGGCGAGCCGGCCGGCACGATGGGCCTGAGCGAACAAGGTCAGCAGCGCGGCGATCACCCGGGTGCCCGGCGCGGTGGTCTCGGTGGCGGGTGCGTCGTAGCCGGGAACCGGCGTACCGAACAGCAACCCGTAGCGAGCGGGTTCGGCCAGTGCCCATCGCCGCACCGTGCGACCCAGAACCCGCAGCCCGTCGATCGGATCGTCCCCGGCCTCGGCCAGCGCCTCGTCGACCGCGTCGCCGAGGGCGTTGTAGCCGTCCACGACGAGCAGGGTCAGCAGTTCGTCGCGACTGCGGACATACCGGTAGACCGCCGAGGAGACCACGCCGAGGTCACGCGCGACCGCGCGCAGCGACAAGGCGGCGGCGCCTTCGGTCGCCAGGTGTTCGCGCCCGATCCGGACGATGTCGTTCATGGTCTGGGCCCTGGCGCGGGCGCGGGGTGTCGTCGGCATAGCAGAAACGATGCGCGCATCTGAGAGCGTTGTCAACTATTGAGAGCATCGCTCTTTAACCGGGGCGGGCAACCACCGGCACCGCAGATTACCGGAGCGATCGGCTGGTTCCAGCCGACTTGCGAACCGTTACTTACCCGGGAGTAGTGTTAGCCGAGTCACTGGCGACACGATCGAGGAGTTCCACATGGACCAGCGGACGACGGATTTCGACGTGCTGATCGTCGGTTCCGGGTTCGGCGGCAGCGTCACCGCGCTTCGGCTGGTGGAGAAGGGGTACAAGGTCGGCGTACTGGAGGCGGGCCGGCGCTTCGCCGACGACGAACTGCCCAAGACCAGCTGGGAGCTGAAGAAGTTCCTCTGGGCGCCCGCACTCGGCTGCTACGGAATCCAGCGCATCCATCCGCTGCGCAACGTCCTCATCCTCGGCGGCGCGGGCGTCGGGGGTGGTTCGCTGAATTACGCGAACACCTTGTACGTGCCGCCGGAGCCGTTCTTCCGCGACCCGCAGTGGCGTGACATCACCGACTGGCGCGACGAGCTCACCCCGTACTACGAGCGGGCGCAGCAGATGCTCGGCGTGGTGCGGAATCCGCACATGACGCCCGCCGACGAGGTCTTCAAGGCCGTCGCCGACGACATGGGTGTCGGTGACACCTTCGTGCAGACGCCGGTCGGCGTGTTCTTCGGCGAGCCGGGCAAGACCGTGCCCGACCCCTACTTCGGCGGCGTCGGGCCGGAGCGCACCGGGTGCGTCGAATGCGGCGACTGCATGGTGGGCTGCAAGTACGGCGCGAAGAACACGCTCGTGAAGAACTACCTCTACCTGGCCGAGCAGGCGGGCGCCGAAGTCATCCCGATGACGACGGTCACCGAGCTGCGTCCGCACTCGGACGGCACGTGGGACGTGTCCACCGTTCGTACCGGCGCCTGGATTCGCAAGCAACCTCGCACGCTCACCGCCGCGCACGTCGTGCTCGCGGCGGGCACGCGCGGTACCCAGAAGCTGCTGTTCGCCATGCGCGACAGGGGCGTGCTGCCGGACCTGTCCGATCGGCTCGGCGTGCTCACGCGCACCAACTCGGAGTCGATCGTCGGCGCCGCGACCAAGCAGGTGCGCCCCGGCACCGACTTCACCAAGGGCGTCGCGATCACCTCGTCCATTCATCCCACTCCCGACACGCACATCGAGCCGGTCCGCTACGGCAAGGGATCCAACTCGATGGGGCTGCTCCAGACGCTCATGGTCGACGGCGGTGGCCGGATCCCGCGCTGGCTGCGCTTCCTCGGCCTGGTGCTGCGGCACCCGATGAATCTGCTCAGCTTCTTGAGCACGAAGAACTGGAGTGAGCGGACCATCATCTCGCTGGTCATGCAGCACTTGGACAATTCGATCACCACCTACACCAAACGCGGCCTGTTCGGCCGCAAGCTGACCAGCAAACAGGGCCACGGCGAACCCAATCCGACCTGGATCCCGGTGGGCAACGACGTCACCAGGCGGGTCGCGGAGAAGATCGGCGGCATCGCGGGCGGTAGCTGGGGGGAGATCTTCAACATCCCGCTCACGGCCCATTTCCTGGGCGGCGCGGCGATCGGGGCCGACGCCGAGCACGGCGTGATCGACGGCTACCACCGCGTGTACGGCTACCCGACGCTCAGCGTCGTCGACGGGGCGGCGGTCTCGGCGAACCTGGGCGTCAACCCGTCACTGACGATCACCGCGCAGGCCGAGCGGGCGGCGGCGTACTGGCCGAACAAGGGCGAGGTGGACGCCCGCCCACCGGTGGGCACGGGATACCGGCGTATCGCTCCCATCGCACCGGTGAATCCGGCGGTCCCGGCGACTTCGCCCGCGGCGCTGGTGCTTCCGATCGTGGAGATCCGGGAGACGCCCGCCGCCGGATAGGTCCGCCGCCGGTCTGATCTGCCGGAATTCGACGGCGGCGGGCGAGTGCGAGGCCCGACGCCGCGAAAACCAGAACCGACCGCGCAGCAATCTCACCTCAACTAGCCTTTATCTGGTCTTTTGTCGCTGCGACAGCCAGGAGGCGATCCGTGAGCACACCGCGGCACACGTTGCTCGGTCCCGCGGCGATGGCGACGGCCCTCATACTCGCGATAGCGGGGTGCGGCGGCGACGGAGCGGACTCCACGCGAGCGGGAGCACCGTCCAGTTCCGCGGTGCTGCCCAACCGGATCGCCGGTGTGCCGATACCGGACGGCCGGATCGACGATGCCGTGGGCGAGCTGGACCGGCTCGCAGAAGACCTGTTCGCCTCCTCCGGGGTTCCCGGCATGGCGGTCGCCGTCGTTCACGGCGGAAAGGTCGTGTACAGCAAGGGATTCGGTGTTCGCAACATCGTCACCGACGAGAAGGTCGACCCGGATACGGTCTTCCAGCTGGCGTCGTTGTCCAAGCCGGTCGGGGCCACGGTCGTCGCCCGCCGGATCGCCGCGGGAGGCGTTGAATGGGACACCCCGGTGCACCGGCTGCTGCCGTCCTTCGCCCTCGCCGATCCCTACGTCACCGAGCACGTCACGATCGGCGATCTGTATGCGCACCGCTCCGGACTGCCCGATCACGCGGGCGACCTACTGGAGGATCTCGGCTACGACCGCGGCCAGATTCTCGACCGGCTTCGGCTGTTGCCGCTGGGCGCGTTCCGCAATTCCTACGAGTACACCAATTTCGGGCTGACCGCGGCCGCCGTCGCCGTCGCCACCGCGGCGGGAACCGATTGGGAGACGTTGTCCGCACAGACCATCTACGGTCCACTCGGCATGAATTCGACCAGTTCCCGCTACACCGACTTCGTATCCCGCGCGAACCGCGCGGAGGGGCACGTGCTGATCGAGGGCAAATACGAGCTGGCGAACCCGCAGCGCCAACCGGACGCGCAGTCCCCGGCGGGAGGGGTCAGCTCCTCGGTGACCGACATGGCCAAATGGATGACGATGGTGCTCGCCGACGGCTCCGCCGGAGGCTCGGTCCTGGTGCCATCGGAGGATCTGCTGCCCGCCATCTCTCCGCAAGCCGTGTCGGCTCCACCGAAAATGCCCGACGCGCGGGCCGGGTTCTACGGATTCGGCTTCAATGTGAGTGATTCCGCCGCGGGCCGCGTCGTGCTCGGTCACTCGGGAGCGTTCGGCCTCGGCGCGGCCACCGCGTTCACCCTGATCCCTTCGGCCGACGTCGGCATCGTGACGCTCACCAACGCGGCCCCGATCGGCGTGCCGGAGACGCTGAACGCGGAGTTCGCCGATCTGGTGCAGTTCGGGGAGGTCCAGCAGGACTGGCGCACTCTGTATCGAACGGCGTTCCAGCCACTCGGAGCACCGGCGGGGGCGCTGGCGGGCAAACAGCCGCCCGCCGACCCGGCGCCCGCGCGACCGGCGGCGGCATACGCGGGAAGCTACGACAACGCCTACTACGGACCGGCGACGATCAGCGCCACCGATCGATTCCTTACGCTCACTCTGGGCCCGAACAACATGACCTTCCCCTTGAGGCACTGGAACGGCGACACTTTCGTCTTCACGCCTCCCGGCGAGAACGCCCCACACGGCTCGGTCTCCCAGGCGACCTTCGACGGCGACAAACTCACCCTCGAGTACTACGACACCGAACACCTCGGCGTGTTCACCCGACGGTAACGGTCGCGCCCACCCCGACCGCGATCCCGGGCTCCGGCGCACGGCCCGCAGCCGGTCGCGGACGCCGTCCATCTATTTCCCGGGGGTTTGCCGACCACCGTTGCGGGAAGTCGCTGAATGCAGGAGAGGAAGGCAGCGATGACCGAACCGAACGAGACATACGACCCCCCGCAGGACACCGGCCCGCCCGACGCGGTCGAGACCGATGCGGCGGCCCTCAGCAGCGCCGAGGATCTGGACGAGGATCGGCTGCGTTCCGACCCGCTCGAGGCCGGAATGGACCCACCGGAGCACTGGACCGGCGTCACGAAGTACGGCGTAACGCCGTGGGAGCAATCTCATCCCCGACCGATCGGAGACCGGCTCGCCGAGGAGGAACCCGACACCGATGCCGGAGTCGTGGAGACCGAGGTCACCGGACACGAGAACTACCGAAAGCTCAAGGACATCAGCGACGACTGCGACCCCGTACTCGCCGAGCACCGCTACGAGGAGGAAATCGGTGTTGCGGCCGACGTCGCAGGCGGTTCGGTGGGTGACGACATCCGGCACCCGCACCCGCCCGAATGAACGGGAGCATGCCCATCTGATCGGTGGATACCGCCGTGGCCCGGCGGCCCGGCACCGGAGAACGACACCCGCCGCATATCGCGCGATCGCTTCAGGCGCGACAGGCGGGGCCGGGCCTGGATATGGTTCTCATTCGTCCGGGAGCCACACCAGGCAGAACGTATGCCCCACCGGGTCGGCATAAACACGGAACGCTCCATCGGTTTCGTCCTGCACGAGTGTCGCGCCCAACGCGAGCGCCGCGGGCTCGGCTTGCTCGATATCGTCCACCAAGACGTCGAAATGTACTTGCTGTGACCCCTCGGGATCCGGGAAGCGCGGGGGCTGGTAGTCGGGCGCCGTCTGGAATGCGATGCGCCGACCCGATGCCTCGACCAGCACCACCCAGTCGTCGTCATCGTCCTCGCGCAGATCTCCCCCGAGCAACTCTTGGTAGAACCTGGCGAGTTTGCGCGGCTGAGGGCAATCCAGCACGACGCTACGCAATTGTCCGACCCCATTGTTCGATGCCATACTCCGACCTCCTGACCTATGCCATTCGTCGTTGCCTACCCGCGCCGCTCGGCGGCAAACGCGGTCGGCGCACCCGAGCCCGCACCCGTCGCCGCTGCGATAGAACACACGGGCCGAAGGCAGGCCGGGCGCAACGCAACGGCCCGCCCGGCGCTACGAATCACGCCGGACGGGCCGCTTCCCCGTTCGCTATGCGACGCCGCCACGTCACACAGCTTGATCATGGTAAGCGCCCACGCCTGGCATATCCGGCAGCCACGCCGGATCATCCGATGTCCGATCGATGCGACACCGTCGTGCATGCAGGTCATTCGCCATGCGAGGCTCGCCAGAGCGTGTGTTCGCGGCTGACCGCTTCCTCGGCGTCGGATACGGCGTCGGCCCAAGCGGCTTCGGTGTCGTTCTGTTCCAGGACCTCGGCGACGATGCTCAATTCATTCGAGGCGACGGCATAGGCGGCGGCGCCGGTACTGTGCTGACGAGCCGACGACCAGGCGGCCAGGCCCGCCACCCCCGCCGCGAAAATGCCTGCGAGATCGAAGTTCACCGCGTTGAACGCCTTCGCCAGCGCTCCCGCGACACCCGCGACCTCGAAAAAGAGTGCCAGCGTGCCGAATAACTGAGACCTGCGCTGGTGGTATCCGGATTTCCCCGCATACCACCGTTGCTGTTCCCGGATGCGGTCGTTCAAGTAGACGCGGCGCCGTTCCCCGAACGGCGCGGAGCGCAGCCGCCGCATGCGATCGGTGATGGCCGGGGCGGTGGTCGGCCGCAACGCCAGCGCCGAGATATCCTGACGCAGCAGCATGAGTCGCTCGATCAACATCCGATCGGCCTCGGCCGGAGACAGCGTCCCGACGAACGGCGCACCCTGTACCGCGTACTTCCAGGTCAAGGTCTTCACCGACTCGGCGAGCGCGCGACCCTCGTACCAGGACTTACCCGGACGTCCGCGCAGAACGCCCACATCGACCGCGAGGATTCCGACGAAGGCCATCGCCGTGAGGATGGCCGCGATATCGGTGCCCGAAGCGCCGACGCGTATGGTGAATGCCGCGCACGCCGCCGCCACCACGGCCAGCCAGAGCCGAGCTCCATAGGCGCGGAGATAGAATTTCTGGCCGTACAGCGACGCCGTGTCCGCGGACTGGAACAGCCCCGGGTAGTCGTCAGCCTGCCGCACGGGCCGCGGGACGCGTTCGAACCGACATGGCCGAAGCGTAACAGGCGACAGGTCGGTATCGAATCCTTTTGCGCTGCTTTCGAATTACGAGTCCTCCATCGCCGATCGCCATTCCGGACCGCGCACTCGCGACATCAACCACGGACCTGCAGATCCGCCATCAGATACCGGGTGGCGGCCCGATGACCGCCGGTCACGGCGATCCGGGCCGTCCGCGGGGTGGTGCCGGAATTCGGTGAGCGGCTGTCCATTCGCGACCAGTGATAGAGCACCTGCGCTTTCAGGAACGCCCGGTCACTCTGCTTGTCGCAGAGGAAGATGACTTTGGCAATGGGAAAGCGGTCGATCACACGCTGCAACTCGAATCGCGTTCCCGCGTTCGCCGGCACGTATCCGGCGAGGTCGAGCACGACGTAGTCGACCCGGGACAGCAGTGTGTCCACCGCCGCCTGCCAGAAGCTGACGTGGCAGAGGATCGAGCGAACGGGATAGCTGCCCGCGGGGTCGCGGACCTCGACCGCCAGATCGGTCACCCCGAGCAGCCGCCTTCGTCCGGGTGGCAACGGTTCGGCCGAGTGTTTCGCCAGTTCTTCGCGCAGCATGCGCGGTGATGCCACGAACATGGTGCGGAAGGCATTGCGCCTGCGCACGTCTCGTACCTCCTCCGGACTCACCGACGCGGCGCTGCGCAGGAGATGCACATACCCGAACTCGCGCCACGCGCCACGCAGGAATTCCCGGGCGCGCGCCCGATTGTCGAACAGGCGGAGATAGGCGATCTGTACCGGCTTCGCGCCGATCACATTCGACCGCGGCGAGACCTCGCGAAGATCTCCCCGGCCCCGCGGCGGGGTGGTGAATCGCACGGTGAGCGCCGGAATCTCGCTCGCGCGAGCCCAAGTCGGGTCCGGGCCGATCGGGCTGATCCGGGCGCTGTAGGCGGGGTCTTTCGACCACTTCTCGACCGTCCGGCTCGCATTCCACCGCCGCCAGCGCAGCGCGACCGATGCCAGCAGCACCGCTGCCGACAGGACCATCAGGCCGAGGACGACAGGCTCCAGTTCCGGCGCCGGACGTTGCGTTCCGTCGGGTTCCTCCACGGTCACCCCGTAGACCAGGACCAAGACGAACAGCGCGACCGGCACCACGCCCCAGAGCAACCGTCGGCTCGCGGCCGCACCGTGACTTCGGACCTCCTGCACCGTGGCCATGTGCGTGTCCAGTGGCGGCACCAGCATGGCGATCTGATCGGGATCACGGTCCACGCGTCGCCGCAGCGATCGCGCTCGCAACCCTTGCGATGCGTCGGTGACGGCCTCCGCCCCGGCGGCGAACGCCCCCACCCCCAGCACGGCCAGCGGAAACAGCACCAGCTGCCGCCACGTCGACAGGTCGACCGCGGGAACCCAGGCCGCCAGCAGCTGCGGCCCGCGAGCCCAGACCACGACAACAGCCGCCACCGCCGCCACGAATCGAACGGCGTTTCCACCCGCCGACCGCAGCAACGCGGTCTCCTCGCCCCGGACGCGAGCGTACAACTCGCCGCCGCTCATTCCGCTGACCACCGCTGGCGTACCGTCCCGCCCCTGTGCAGATGAACACTGGTATGCCGATGGCTGTGCCTGTCGCGCCGGCGATATCGCCGTGCACGTCAGCCGCTTTCACCGGCGGAGCACCAGTATGGACCCGAACCGGTGAGGGCACATCGGTTATCGGCCGGGACTACATGACGCGGACCGGCGCGGATTTCGGGAAGACGACCGGTAAGGCCATCAGTGCCCGGTGGAACGGTCCCGGCCGCCATTGCAGTTCGGCCTCGGCCTTGCCCAACTGGATTTCCGGCAGAGCGTCGAACAGTTGGTCGATGGCGTTCTGCACCGTCATGTAGGCGACGGATTTCGCCGGGCACGCGTGCGGACCCGCACTCCACGCCAGATGGGAACGATTGCCGATACGACTGCCACCGGGCTCGTCGGTCCCACGGATCTGGGGATCGTTGTTGCACCCGGCGAGGCTGATGACCACCGGCTGGTCCGCGGGCAACCAGACCCCGTCGACCATGATCGGCTGCCGCGGGTAGGTCGTGCAGAAGTTCGCCATCGGCGGGTCGTTGAACAAGACCTCGTCGAGCGCGTCGGTGGTGGACAGGTTCCGTCCGAGGACGTCACCGAAGCGGAACCGGTCGTCGGTGATCATCAGCAGCACCGCGTTGGTGATCAGATTGCGTTGCGCCTCGAATCCGGCCCCGTAGAAGCTCATCAGCTGGGCGAAGATCTCGATGTCGTCGAGTTCGGTCGAGTGGTGCGCCAACCGCGAGGTGACGTCGTCGCCGGGATGTTGGCGCTTGAGCCGGATCAGCTGCATCAGCGCATCCTTGAGCATCTTCATGCCCTCGGGCCCCCGCACCGTATCGAAGCGCGCGGCCATACCGGTGGCGACCCGCTCGCCGATCTCGGCCGGGCAGCCGACCATCCGGTTGAGGACCTCCAGGACCAGCGGAAACGCGTACTGGGTAACCAGATCGGCGGATCCGTCCGCGCAGAAGGCATTGATCAACGGGACGGCGATCTGTTCGACGGTGGTAGGCACGTCGAACAAATCGATCCCGTCGATGGCGTCGACGGAAGCATGCCGGTAGCGATCGTGGGCGAGTCCGGTGCTGTACCGTGCCGCCGGATACCACTCCATCATCGGCCGCACCGGAGAATCATCGGGAATGGTCTTCTGCCAGGTGCGCGGATCGGCCGGGAAATGGTCAGGATCGCTGAGGATGCGCACCGCCGTCTGGTAGCCGATCACCAGGGTGGCGGGAACGCCGGGCGCCAGCTCGATCGGAACCAGCGAGCCGTGCTTGCTCCGCATCTCGCGATAGGCATGGTGCGGGTCGGTGACGAACTCTTTCGTATACATCTGGACGCGCGGGGCGTCCGCTTCCGTCAAGGGTCCGTGCTGGACGGGGCACGCTCCGGTTCCAGTGGTGTGCGGCGCGGCCATCGGGGACTGTGGTGTGGTCAAGAACGTGACTCCAGGTAATGGAACAGCAATTCGACGAAAGTGATCTGTGAGCGGGTACACGTGCCTGCCGAGACCTGTCGTCCAGAACTCGGCGACCCGCATACGCTAGCAACATAGCAACGCTCCGATCCCTCCGCTGACGAAGGTGGCACCGACATACGGCCGAGAGGCACGTCCGGACAAGGCAATTCGCCGCATTTCAGCACGAAAGCCCGCCGTAGGCGCTGGTGGGGAGTGCACGATCCGGTCGTCGCACGTCGGCTCCGGGTCGTGTTCCGCGCACCTGGAGGGTCGTCGCCGCTCCTCTGCGGTCACGCGCGGTCGGCTACCGCACGGCAGATCACTGCTCGGGTCCCCTACCGCCGGCCAGGCCAACCGTCGTCGCGGCGGCCTGCCGCGCGGCTTCGACCGTGCATCGGCCGAGTCCGCAGGCGGTGGCGACACCGTAGGCCTCGCGTCCGGCGGCTTGCTCGAAGAGAGCGAGCGCGCGGGCGCTGCCCTCTTCGGAGTCCGGGGAGACGACACCGGCGATCACTTTCCAGTCGGGATCGAGTTTGTGCAGCGGTGCGTAGAACCGCGGGTCCAACGGCGCCGGCTCGGCACCGTAGGCGCACGGGATATGCACCGGCGGCAGGGGTGTGCCCTGTGCACGCAGCAGCCGTGCGGTGCGGCCGAGCAGCTTCACCGCCGGAGTGAGGGTGCGCGGGGTGAGCAGGCTCTTGTGCTGATAATCGCCGTAGCACAGGTGCACGATCGCTTCCGCGCCGATTTCGTGCATTCGGCCGAGGAAACCGGCGAGTTGCCGCGCGACGAGCGGTGCGAGGGCCCACTGCGAACGTAGTCGCTCCGCCTTGACCATGCTCAGCAGTGCGATCGGCGACTCCAGCTGCCAGACCACACGGTCACCGTACCGTTCGACGACCTCGGTCATCTCCTGAACCACCGCTTCGGTGAACACCGGCAGCTGCCGAAGCGCGCCGACCACCAGCCCGGAGCTTCGCACGGCAGGCCAGACGGGGAGTCCACCGGAGACCGCGGCGCCCGCGAAGACGAACATCGCCAGATCCAGCGGACTGGGTTGGCTGATCTGGACTTTCGTTCCGGCCAGCTCCGGACGGTCGCTCCGCAGCGATTCGAACGTGTCCACGACCTCGCCGATCCGCTCGACCCGGCCCATCGCGACGTGTCGCGGCTCCAACGTGCACCCCGGTCTCAGGCCGTAACTGGGGAAGTCACTGTAGTCGGTGTACTCGCCGGGGCGGACGATCTCGAAGACGTCGGCATGCAGCTTCCGCGTGCGCAGATAGTCGAGAATCCAGTCCGGATCGAGATCGCAAGGCACGGCGGTCACCGGCTGTCCCTGGCTGTGGTCGGCAAACCATTGCATGACGGCACGATCACCCGTCATCAGCTCGGCAGGCAGGCTGCCGACATAATGCGCGTATCTGGTCATCTGTGGCTCTTCTGTTGTCTGGACGCGCGATCCGCGACCCAGGAGCATTACCGTTACGCCGATCGGTAGCTGTGCAAGCGTACACGGACACGCCGGAATCCCGCACCCCCTGATGTTCCCACGCTATCGACCAGCGGATGAACGTTTTCGAAGCCGGTCCGCCGTCGCGGCTGGGTCTGCGGTGGCCGGGTAAGCCAGCCACTGCGGACCCGAATCTGTTGTGTGCCAAAGGATTAGTTCCATGCCTCGATGCGAGCCCCGAACGGTGGCGACTACCTCGACAAAAGCACCGGACGAACCCAACGGCCTACCAGACCCGGCACAGCGGTCACTATTTCGCTCACTCCAGCAGGCGCGCAGCCGATACGGGGTGCTTGCCGGCATCGTTCGGTGATCGGCAAAGTCGCGGATCACGCGTCCTTCGGCTGCGCAGCAGCAACTTCCTCGCACAACACCGATCCGGGGGCGGCGCCGGTCACCGTAATCCGGGCGACCGACCGCAGCAGTCCGGGCGGCGTCCTGGACGACTTGCGGCGAGGCATTCCGAAAATTCCCCACGCGCACGCGTATTCGCGGTCTACCATCGGAGTCGTCCGAACCGATCTGCTGGATAGGACAATTCGACGGCGCCTGGTCCGTAGCGGTGTCGTGTTATCGCTTTGCTGTGCACCACTGATCAGATCCGAACAGACGCAGACCATCGACAGCGTGCTCGTCGATCGTCTCGGTATCCATCTCGGGGGTGAGGGCCACGCATGACCATCGAAATGCCTGTCGGCGACAATTCCGGCTCGCCTGGTAGCCGAGACCCGCTGAGCGTCTCGACCGGCTCGCGGGATCGCGTGATGTCCGGTCGGCAGCGCTGAGAGCTTTCCGATCCGAGCGTGATTCGCTCGGGATGACCAGGTCGCCGCAGTACCGCTGAGGGCAGGCGCATCGATCGACCTCGCACACGCCGACGCCCGGAATTCATCGAACCCGTAGTGCGACAAGCGCTGCGGTACGTCGCCGACGCGGCGGTCGCGAGAACCACTCAGACAGAATGGAGTCCCCGCATGGCGTTCGAGTTTCTCGTGCCCGTTCTCACCGCACTGGTCGCGGTGGTCGTCTTCGTGGCGGGGGATCGCCTACATCCGAAGGCATGGCGGCACACCGACGACGACACCGTCGGCGCGCTGGTGCTCAACTTGATCAACACGATCTTCATGGCGGTGGTGGCGTTCATCGTCGTGATCGCCTGGCAGCAGTACGACAACGCGCGCAATCACACCATCGCCGAAGCCAAATCGCTCATCGACACCTACTGGGCCGCGCACGGGATGCCCGAAACCGACCACACGCGCATCCAAGGACTGGTGCGCGATTACACCGAGCAGGTTCTCACCGCGGAATGGGCCGTGATGGCCGACGACGGTCATCTCAGTCAATCCACCCAGGACACCCTCGATACCCTGCGCGACGCCGTGGCCGCGGTGAATCCGGCCGATCCCGAGGTCGACACACTTCGCACCAGTGCGCTGACCAGCCTCGACGCGGTGGCGCAGGCACGTGCCGATCGCGCGCTGGACGCCGGTTACCGCGTTCCCGGCTTCCTCTACCTGGCCATGTGGATCTGCACGGTCCTGCTGCTGTTCAGCGTGGTCCTCTCCGGCGTCCAGGTCACCAAGCGCACCGTCGTGACGACCGCGCTGCTCGGCGCCATCGTCGGCGTGGTGATCCGGGCGATCTACAACCTCGACGAGCCGTTCTCCGGTGGGAACGTGGTCCCGAAGGAGGCCTTCGAACTCGCACTGTCCCGGTACCAGCACACGAGTTGATCTTCCGGCCGGTTTCGACCACGACGAGGCGACTACACATGCGACGCGAGCGAAAAACATCTCGAACACCGAGAACGGCCAAGGGATTGGCCGCTGCGATGCTGCCCCTGACCATAGCGGCACTCGTGGCCCAACCGCTGGAAGCATCGGCGGAGGCACCGCCGTGGCCGCCGTTCGGCGACCTCGCCACCGGGAGTGCGGGGACCGGCTCCGAGCCGGTGGGCGCCTTCGCGGGCGGTGGTTCCAGCGACGGCCCCGCCACATCGTCCGGTAGCGCCGTTGCCGAAGGTGAGACGTCCGGTGGGTCCCTGAGTCTCGGCCCGATTCGGCTGCCTTCCGGCAGCGCCGGCCTCGTCGCCACCGGCAGCGCCGGGACCGCCGGCGCACGCGGCGGTCCGCTCTCCACCGGCGATGCGGAAACCGGCGGCGCGGCACGCCCGGCTCCCCGCTCGGACGTCACGGCGGAACAACCGGCCGCGACGCCGGGAGTCGACACCGGCAGCGTCCAGCTGGCGTGCACCGGCAGCGCCGTGACGGGCAGCGCGTTGCTCCTGCTCGGGCTCGTGACCGGCAGCGGTTCCGGCTCCCTCGTACCTGGTCTCATCGGCCCCGGATCGAGCGGATCGGCCCTGGGCAGCGCCGCCGTCGGCAGTGCCGCTACCGGCAGCGCAGTGCTGACCTGTCTTCTGCTGCTTCCCGCCACCCCGCCCCCGCCTATGAGCCCCCTCCAACTCGGCCCGCCTGCCCCCGAACTCCTTATCGTTTCGGCTCCGGCAGCTGCCCCCACACCTATACCGCCGCAGGCCGAGCGTCCCCTACCCGAGCCGCGCACTGCCCCACCGAACCGGCCACGCGGGCGGGACATCCGAGCCGCCGAACCGGCCCCCGACCCGGCCGTCTGGAACCTCATGAGGCTGATGACAGTGCTGGTGGTCACCGTCATCACCGTCGTCGGCATCCGCCTCGCACCCGGCCCCGGACGAACCCGTTAGATCTCCGATCCGCGCAAGATGGTGCGGGCGCCGAAACAACCGGCACCCGCACCATCTTCACTACTCGGAGTCCCTCCGGCATCACCTCAGCGGGGCGCCATCCGGATGGCGCCGTCGAGACGGATGGTCTCGCCGTTGAGCATCGGGTTCTCCACGATGTGGCGCGCGAGCGCGGCGTATTCGGTGGGGTCGCCCAGGCGCGAGGGGTGCGGGACCTGCGCGCCCAGGGACGCGATGGCCTCGTCCGGCAGCGTGGCGAACAGCGGAGTGTGGAACAACCCCGGCGCGATGGTCACGACCCGGATCTTGATGGCCGCGAGGTCACGCGCCACCGGCAGGGTCAGGCCGACGATTCCACCTTTGGACGCCGAGTACGCCGCTTGCCCGATCTGGCCGTCGAAGGCCGCCACGGACGCGGTGTTGATGATGACACCGCGCTCCTCACCCACCGGATCGGTCTTCGCGATTCGTTCGGCGGCCAGCCGGATCACGTTGAAGGTGCCGATCAGGTTGACGTTGACGACCTTGGTGAAGTCCGCCAGCGGGAACGCCCCGTTCTTGCCCACGGTCTTGATGGCGTTGCCGATACCCGCGCAGTTGACCGCGATCCGCAGATCGCCCAGCTCCTGCGCGGCGTCGAGGGCCGCCGTGACCTGCTCCTCGTTCGTGACGTCCGCCGCCGCGAAGACCACGCCGTCGCCGAGTTCTTTGGCGACGGCCTCGCCGGAGGACGACGGCAGGTCGATGATCACGACCTTCGCTCCCTTACCGTGCAGCTCCCGCACGGTCGCCAAGCCCAGTCCCGACGCACCACCGGTCACCGCCGCGACCGAGTTGCTGATCTCCATCCCACTCCTCTTCTCCGGGCTGCCGAACGACAGCGCGAAACGCCGTCCGACTGGTCTGCGCTGTCACCCCGACACGGGGAGCCAGGCGCCGTGACCAATCGAGACACGGCGACAGGCTAACCGCACAGGCAGCACTAAGTAAACAGTCATTCTCCTTCGAATCGATACGCCGGTCGTCCGATGTCACTCGAACCCCCTGCAAGAGCGCAGAAATCGGCGTGATGGCAAGCTGTTCGTTATGGCCGATATTCGCCTGGACGTCTCCGACGCCATCGCCACCATCACCCTCGACCGCCCGCGGCAGCTCAACGCGTTCACCACCGCGATGGGCACGGAGCTGGTCGATGCCTTCGACACCTGCGACCGGGACGATCGAATTCGCGCCGTGATCATCACGGGCGCCGGTCGCGCCTTCTGCGCGGGCGCGGACCTGTCGGCGGGTGCGGAGACCTTCGTCGCGGGCGACCAGGACGCCGCGGAGTCCTTCCGTGACAGCGGCGGCGAGGTCGTCCTGCGCATGTTCGAGTCTCGCAAGCCCATCATCGCCGCCGTCAACGGCCCCGCTGTCGGCGTCGGCATCACCATGACGCTCGCGGCGGACTTCCGCATCGCCGTCGACACCGCCCGCATCGGGTTCGTCTTCAATCGACGTGGCATCGTTCCCGAGTCCTGCTCCAGCTGGTTCCTGCCCCGGCTGGTCCCGATGCAGACCGCGCTGGACTGGGTGTACTCGGGCCGCCTCGTCGACGCGAGCGAGGCCCGCGAAGCCGGATTGTTCTCCGCGCTGCATCCGGCGGACACCCTGCTCGACGAGGCGCGTGCGCTGGCGCGCCGCGTCACCGAGCATTCCGCGCCGGTCTCGGTAGCCTTGTCCCGGCAGATGCTGTGGCGCAACCTGGGCGCCGAGCATCCGATGATCGCGCACCGCATCGAGTCCCGCGGCATCTACCACCGAGGCGCGAGCGCCGACGCCAGGGAAGGCGTGACCGCCTTCTTGGAGAAGCGACCCGCGCGCTTCCCCGACAGCGTCCACCGTGACCTCCCGGACCTCTTCGGCGACGATCTCACGGTTCCGCCGTTCCGGCCGTGAGTTTCTCGCTCGTGCCTGTCGGTGCGTCATTATCCGTCGACGGTGGCGAGGAACTCCCGCAGCAACGCGGTGATCGCCGCGGGTTGTTCGAAGCTGCTGGTGTGACCGGAATCCGCGATGGTGCGCAGGCGCGCGCCCGGGGTCGACGCGGCGATGCGCTCGGATCGCGCGGGCGGCGGTAGTGCTCGCGCAGCACCTCGATTCGCGGCTGGAACATCCAGCCGCCGAACAGCAGTCCGTGACCGAACACCACGGTGGCCGCTTCCGGGCGGTCGCGCGGCGCTCCTGGCGCTCCGGCGGCTCCGACCGACCGTAACCCCGCCGGCGAGAGGAACTTCGGCAGAGCAAGAGCCTCCGATCGTGGGATCGAAAGCGTCTATGTCACCACCACGCCACGACGCGCAGCGGAAACGAGCCCATCCCGCGCACCGGCGCGGGCAGTGCGACGAGTCTGGCGCCGGTGCCGGGGAGCGCGTCCAGGTTCGTCATCTGCTCGATGATCGGGATTCCCGCGCCCAGCAGCGTGTGATGGCACGGACGTGTCGGCAACGACGTGTCGTCGACGTCGAGCGAGTCGATGCCCACCAACGCCACATTGGCGGCGACCAGCGCATCGGCGACCTCACCGACCAGGAACGGATGCCCGGGGTCTCGGTACGCGGCCGAACCCCACTCGGCCGACCAACCGGTGTGCACCAGCACCGCCTTGCCCCACAGGCGCGCGGGATCACCGAGCAGATCGGGGCCCACCGCGCGCAGTCCCCGCGCGCGGATCAGGACGATCGGCACGTTGAACAGCCGTTCCAACGGCAACTCGGCGATGTCGGCGCCCTCGGCGTGGAAATGGTAAGGCGCGTCGATGTAGGTCCCGGTGTGGCCGACCATATCCACGCGTGCGATGTCGTAGGTCATGTCGATCAGCGGCGATCGGTCGCGCGCCACGGCCGTGGTGACGCGTGGTGCGGGCAGGCCCGGATAGGTGAGCATGCCATCCGAGACCGGATGCGACAGCTCCACGATCGCTCGGCTCATACCTGGGACGCTACCGGCCGATCCCGTGCTCGTATACGGAGTGGTCGCGGGCCCCGACGCGGTGAAAGTGCCGATCGCGATCGGCACATGCGCGTCGCGCCGAAGAAGCGCAGAATGTACACCGGAAGGTCATCATGCGAGCGCTACAGGGCCTGCTCGGCGTCGTGCTGGGGATCCTCACGGCCGTGCTCGGCACGGTACTGGGGCTGGTCGCGGCCGTGCTGTGGCTCGTCGGCGCGATCCTGTGCGTGACGGTCATTCTGCTTCCCCTCGGTCTGCCGGTCACCAAACTCGCCCGCCGCCTGTTCACCCTCTCCCGGCAACTCATGCATCTGCCCTGACGGCCGACGCAACGGGTCGGTCGATCAGGTTTCGTATGGCTTCGACGACGGGGCCGGGCATCTCCTCCGGCAGGAAGTGTCCGCACCGCACGGTCCCGGCGTGAAGATCGTTCACCCATCCCGACCAGATCGACAAGGGATCGAACGGAAGCACGACCTCGCCCGGATCCTGCCAGAGCGCGGCTACGGGCATGGTCAACCGACGGCCCGCACGACGATCGGCTTCGTCGTGGACGTTGTCGATGGAGGCGCTGGCCCGGTAGTCGGCGCACACCGCGCGAACGGCGCCGGGCGCACGGGCAGCCGCGAGGTATGCGGCGCGGGCTTCCGCGGGAATCGCGCCGGGTATCCGGCACCAGTCGTCGAGGAAGTGCCCGAAGAACAGATCGGGGTCGGCCGCGATCATGCGCTCGGCCACGTCGGAAGGTTGTGCGAGCAGATACAGATGAAAGGCGAAGATGCCGGATGTCCCGTGCAGGGTGGACCACATGTCGGCGGCAGGCAGCACGTCCAGAATCGCGAGATGGCTGATCGCGTCCGGGTGGTCCAAACCTGCGCGGAACGCGACCAACCCCCCTCGATCGTGGCCGGCGAGCGCGAATCGCTCATGGCCCAGCGCCCGCATGAGCCCGATGATGTCGGCGGCCATCGTCCGTTTCGCGTAGGTGCTGCCATCCGGCTCGCCGACGGGCTTGTCGCTGTCGCCGTAGCCGCGCAGATCCGGGCAGATCACCAGATGGTCGCGAGCGAGGTCCGTCGCGACGTGCCGCCAAGCGAAATGGGTCTGCGGAAAGCCGTGCAAGAGCACGATCGGGGCGCCTGCTCCGGCCATGGCGACGTGGAGACCGACATCGCCGACCGTCACGCGATCGTAGGCGAATCCAGCAATCCTGTTGCGCATCTCTCGGACAGTAGGACATGGCACCGACAAGCTCTGGGCACGCACACCGGCCCAAAACCACTGCGGCGCTATCGATCGTCTGCGCTGAACACCATCACCTACTGCACCGGGACGGTGCTGCGCCCGTAGGAGAAGGAAGCCGCCTATCAGATGCTGTGCGGGGGGTTCCCGGGCTGGAGTTGGCGGCGCGGTCGGGCAAGCTACCCCCGGACCTGGCGTAGGCGACCGAATACTACGACGCGATGGTGAAGCGGGAGCTGTACTCGAACCCGTTCCTGGTCGCGCAGTTCGCGGGCCTGACCCGGCTCCCGTTGCCCACCCTCGGGCTGCCGCAACTCGTTCGCACCGTGCTCATGCCGTTGTGGCTGCTGCTGAAGCGGCGCCACCACCGAGACGGCCACTCCCCGCCGCGGGCAAGGCACTCCGCACCGCACTAGAAGACATACCGGACTGGGTTCGCAGGCGTCGAAGCTGGTGCTTGCCAAGGCGATTCAGCGGATCCGACTTCACGGCTCGGCGATTCACCGGCTCGGGCGGGCGGCGCGGCGGGTAGCGTGTGCCGATATGGCGACCCCCTTGGCGTACACGGCCACCTACTCCCATCCGGCCGACGCGCTTCGCGCGGCGCTGGCCGACGAGCGGTACTGGAAGGACCGCGTCGAGGAGGTCGGCGGAGTTCTCGTGGAGTTCGATGCCGCCGGCGATCGTTTGCACGTGCGAATGGTGCAGACCATAGCGGCGGCCGAGTTGCCCGGCGCCGTCACCGCGGTGCGCCCCGAGGGCCTGGTCGTCACCCGCACCGAGACCTACACCCAGGAGGGCGGCAGTTTCGACGCCGACGTCGAGGGTGTGCCCGCGCGGGTGAGCGGCACCGTCCGGCTCACCGAGCAGGATGCCGCCGCTGTGGCGGTCGTGGACGGCGCGGCCGAGGTCGGGATCCCGTTGTTCGGCAAGAAGATCGAAGCGGCCGTCGTCGCCCGGTTGGTCGACATGCTCGCCGCGGAAGCGGAATTCACCGATACCTGGATCACGAACCACTGACACGTCGACCGGCGCTCGGAGTCGATCGGGCATGAGGATCACGCGGGGGCGGCCACCTCACCGGTCTCGTGCTCTGCACCGGTCGCGGTCCGACGGCCCAGCGCCGGCGCGATCAACTCCACGGTGTCGTGCAGGATCTGCTCGTAGTCGGCGCGGTGGAACTCGTACGGAAGCTCCAGTCGCAGTTCCGACGTCTGCGCGAGCACCGGATCGGCCCGCAGCCGATCGATGATCTCCTCGGCGGTCCCGACCAGGTCCGGGGCGAACAGGACGCGCCGCGGCCCCTGCGGCGCGAGGGTGCGCTCGCGCCTGCTCTCCGCGTACTGCCGGTACCGCTCGCGAGTCGCGCGGTCGGCGCTGTCGAACGGAACGATCACCCGTCCCACCGCGACCCGGGCGGGCCGAGCCGGATCCACCAGTCCGCGGTACTCGCCGATCAGGCTCGACTGGGTGGTGGTGAAATCGTCGCTGTGCTCGCCGAACACGATGTTCCCCGTCAGGAGGTTCAGCCCGTTCTCCCCTGCCCAGCGCACCGAACGGGTGCTGGCCCCGCCGTACCACAGCCGATCGATCAAACCGGGATTGTGCGGCTGTAACCGCGGCCGCTGGGTGTTGCCCGGCGAGTGGATCACCGTGTCGGCGTCACCGAGGTAGTCGCCCCGCAGGTTCTCGATCAGCCGGGCGATCCGTCCGTAGGAAAGATCGTAGGTGCGCCAGTCCCCGTCGAAGACCAGGCCGCCGATCAAGTCGGCATGCGGCGGCGTGCCCGCACTGAAACCGGCTTGCAACCGGCCCCGCGACAGCACATCCGCCAGCGACAGATCCTCGGCCAGCCGGAACGGGCTTTCGTAGCCGATGGGAATTACCGCCGTGCCCAATTGGATTCGACTGGTGCGCTGACCGGCAGCGGCCAGGAAAACCGCTGCCGACCCCACGCCGTGCTCGAGATGACGCTGCCGGATCCACGCACCGTCGAAACCGAGGCTTTCGCCGTACTCGAACAGCCGTAGCGTGTCCTCGAGCCCGGAGTACGGATCGTCGTCGGGATAGTTGCCCGGCGTCAGGAACGACAACGTCCTGATCCGAGGTGTCGGGTCGCTCATCAGTTCAGCCGCGCTCGTACGGCAGCTTCTCACCGGCTTCGATCGCGACCGGGAGCCGGTTCTCCGCGGGCGGCAACGGGCAGGTCGCCAGGTCGGTGTAGGCGCAG
This sequence comes from Nocardia sp. NPDC004718, assembly GCF_053601535.1. Taxonomy (NCBI): domain Bacteria; kingdom Bacillati; phylum Actinomycetota; class Actinomycetes; order Mycobacteriales; family Nocardiaceae; genus Nocardia; species Nocardia sp. NPDC004718. The sequence goes on along the minus strand of NZ_JBSGCA010000019.1, from coordinate 50,581 downwards.
GGCAAATTCGCGGCCCGATTGAAGTCCAGCTCCACCGACCCGTCGGCATCCGGCGGCGACAGCTGCAGCACCCGGTTGGCGGCGTACGTGGTGACCCCGGAGGTTTCGTCGGTGAAGAGCACGGTGAGGGCGCCGGGGTCCTTGCCGGGGAAAGCGGTCAGGCGCAGCGGCCGTCCGTCCAACTCGAACTCGACCTGCCCGGGCGCGTCGTAGACGTGTTCCAGTCCTTCGACAGCGGCGCCGACCGTGGTCGGCTGCGGCTCCGGGAAGGCGACATATCGCCCGGAGACCACCCACTTCGGGTGCGGCGTGTAGGCGGGCGTGCCGCGAAAAGCCGTGCGCAGCGGGTTGTCCGGGTGCCGTGGTCGAACGATGTCGTGGCCGCCGCGCTTGGCGACCTCGATCACCGCGTCACCCCAGACAGCGTTCACGCCGCCGCGTTCGGGGATGACCCCGAACACATGCCGGCCGCGCACGGGTGTCCCGTCGACCACCAGCTCCTCACCGTCGTCGAGCACCACCGTCACACCGTCGGCGCCGGTGGACCAGGCACCCGGCGCGTCGGAGAATCGCTGCGGCGTCTCGGCCAGCCAGTGCAGATCGGTGATGGCCAGGAAACCGTGCGGGTCGGCCAGTCGCGCCTCTTGTCCGCGGTGCCAGTCCTGCCAGTCGGCGACGAAGGCGTCGGTCGGAGTTGCCGCGGCGGCCTGCGCTGTCATGTGGTGCTCCTCGTCTGAAGCTGTGTCCGCCCCGGTTCGGTGCCGTCCCCACGATTCGAGCAGAGACGTGCGACACCACTCCGGACGACGAACGAGGTGATACCGGATTCAACCGCCCGCGCCCGTGCGCGGATAGCATTGCGATCAGCCCGAATCCAATCGCCGCTCACGGAGCATTCATCTGGTCGTGTGCGCACCGCCGTTGACGTGAATCGTCTGGCCCGTGTTGTGCCGGGCGTGCGGGGAGGCCAGGAACTCGATCAGCCCGGCGACGTCATCGGGCTCACCCGCGCGTTTGTCGTGCGTGGAGTCGATCAACCAGCTACGCCGTTGCTCGCTCAGTTGCCCTTGGAAGAAATCGGTGTTCTCGATGTAACCGGGCGCGACCGTGTTCACCGTGACACCCTTCGGCGCCAGTTGCGCCGACAAGCCGGCCGACCATGCCGCCAGCGCCGCCTTCGCGGCGCCGTAGGACCCCGCGGCATACTCCGCGCCGATCGAGCCGACGTTGATCACCGCTCCACCGGGGCGCAGCCGCTCCCGCAGCGCCGAGGTGGTCAGGACCGCACTCAAGAGATTCGTCGACAGGTTCGCCGTCCACTGCTCGGCCAACTCCGCCAACGACACCACGGCACCGTTGCCGACGACGAGATCGGTGTTGCCCCCGGCCATGTTCACCAGCACATCCACTTCGGGCCCGACCGATTCGGCGAACCGCTCCACCTCCGTTGGAATCGCCGCATCACAAACGATTCCCCGCACTCCGAGCTCCTGTGCCGCCCGCTCCACCCGTTCCTTCGAAGGCCCGGTGATCACCACGTCCGCCCCGCCTTCGGCGAACCGCTGAGCCACCCGGCGTCCGATTCCCCCGCTCGCACCGGTGACGACGACCGTTCCGCGCATTCTCATCTCCTCTCGGTATATTTAGCGCTAAATGTACCGAGGGGAGAGACTTCCGGCAATGACGCACGAAGCACACGACGAGATACCTTCGCCCGCCCGGATAGCCGCGGCATGGCGCCGTGAACTGCCCGGCGCGCGAGTCGAGTCGATCGAGATCCTCACGCCGCTGTGGCGAGTGGCCAAACTCCTCACCGACGAGCGGCAGCGCACCCTCCAGCGGCTCGGCATCGATGAATCGACCCTCGATCTGCTCAGCACCCTGCGCCGATCCGGTCCGCCCTACCAGCTGACCACCCGCCAGATCGCCGCCCGCAGCCTGGTCACCGCGGGCGCCGTCTCCCAGCGCCTCGCCCGTGCGGAAGCGGCCGGGCTGATCACTCGCGAACCGACCTCGACCACCCGGCGCGGCGTCCTGGTCTCGCTCACGCCGGACGGCCATCGCCACATCGAACAGGTCGTGCCCGCCCTACTGGAGCACGAAACCGCCTTCACCGACCAACTCGCCGCCGACGAACGCACCGTGCTCACCGCGGCTCTGCGCACACTCGAGGCGGCGATCCGATCCGCCGAACCGGCGTAGGCCCCCGCGCCGACTCGGTCAGGCGCCGGACAGATCCGCGGACAGGTCCCCGGCTTCCACGCCTATGGGCAGTCGCACTTCCGCCACCGGTTCCGGCCGGTCGTCGTATTCCGGACGCAGGGCCCGGCAGATGGTGGCATGCAGAGGGTGGTGATGTAGGTGAACTCCATGATCTCCCGGTCGGTCAGCTCGGCCTTCAACACCGTGATCACTTCGCCCGGAACGCGTCCGCCGTCGTAGACGCGCGCGTCGGTGTAGGCCGGCAGGGCCCGTTCCAGCGGGGAGAAGACGTCGCCGACCTGCCCGTGCGGGATCGCCACGATCTTCTCCTCGGGCACGCCCAGCGATCGCATCTGCTTGCAGTGCTGGGAGAAGACGAATTGGCTGCCGCGGGTGTAACCGGCCCGGCTCTTACCCAATTCGCGCAAGGCCGGACCGAGGATCGCATTGCGGTGCGCGTCAGAGAGGTTGCGGCTCCGCTGTACCGGCGTGACCGCGCCACGCCGCACGTGGCCCGATGCCGTGGAATCGCCCGCTCGGCAGCGAGTCGGCCAGCGCGTCCTCGACAGAGGAGTGAATGGGCCGCAGGGCGTCGAGGTCGAGGACGGCCACGACGCGGGCCACTACCAGCCGGTCACCGACCACTCGCAGCCGGACGCCCCGGCGCAGGCACGCCTCGGATTCTTCGGCCAAGATCAGCAGCGAACGGCAGGACATGAAGCCGAGACCGCTCGCATCGATCACGATCGACCCCGGCGCCGCGGTGACCGCTCCGGCCTCGTATAGCAATCGCCGCCACGCGGGCAGCGTGTAGGCATCGACTTCACCATGGACGTGGACGACGGTCGCGTTGCCGCGGTGTTCAATGGTCGCGTTCAGTCCGAGGAGAGCGTCTTTCCACCCGTCCGACGAGGGTTGGGCGGCGCCGCCGAGACCGTGCAATTCTGTGCTCATAGGGCACTCGATTCGTTTCGCGCCTAGCGCGCTCGATACCGGCCCACCCTGCATCCTCAAGACAGACCCACCCCTCCTTGCTAACAGAGACATGCCCTTCTGTACAGCGGTGCGGGAAATCTCTTGCAATGGAAGCGATCGCCATCACACGGAAACCATCCGGCGCGCGCGGCCGCTGGCTCCGCAGCGAGCCGACACTATACAGACCGAGCCGCCGAAGCTCGGCCTGTGGCCCGGTCTGGTGGAGAAGTACACCAAGCCCGAGCATGGCATCTCGTTCCGCGACATGCAGGAACGCATGCTGTTGTCCGAAGCCGTCGACACTCTTCGCTGCTTCGAGGAGGGCTTGCACTATCTGCACTACCACTACAAGGCCCTGGTGACCTTTTTCGACAACGCCGCGCGCTCCGGGGCGGCTGCGGTCATGCATTCGGGTAACCCGCGGCTGGGTGCTTCCTTCGGCCTGGCGCTGCTCAGCAGGCGCCCAACGGCGGAACCGTAGCCACGCCGGGCCGGCACAGATTTCCCATGGCCGCACGCGATCGTATGAGCGGTCCCCGCCGGCCGTGAACGCTGACATTTGTTCAAGACGAATCTTCGGTCGCTCAGCAAGGTAGTCCCTGCACGGACCGTCCGAAGGAGAACCAATGGCTGAGACCAGCGCCACTGCGGCGTCGCGTCGGTGTTCGATTCCAGATCCGAAGTGGCAGTGGAGTTTCGGATCGAGGATGCCCAACTGATCGGCGATTTCCGTAGAAAGGCAGGCATACTCATGCGGATCCTCATCTCTGGTGCAAGCATCGCCGGACCGGTGCTGGCGTACTGGCTCACCAGGCACGGCTTCTCCGTCACCGTCGTCGAACGCGCGCCGACCCTGCGCAAGACCGGCGGCCACGCGGTCGACCTGTTCCGGCCCGCGATGGACATCTCGCAGAAGATGGGCGTGCTGGCGCGCATCCAGGAACGGGCCACCGGCACGAACCGGATGACACTCCACCCCGAAGGCGCGGGGCGGCCCGCCAGCGTGGACCTCGCCAAGATCTTCGGCGCCACTTCCGGCCAACACGCCGAGATCATGCGCGACGACCTCAGCGAGATCTACTACGACGCCGCATCCGACGACGTCGAATATCTCTTCGGCGACTCGATCACCGCGATCTCACCCGAGGGCGAGGTGCGGTTCGAGGAGTCCGCGCCGCGCCGCTTCGACCTCGTCGTCGGTGCGGACGGGCTGCACTCCACCGTGCGCCGCCTGGTCTTCGGCGAGGAATCGCGCTTCAGCGCCTTCGCCGGGGCCTACCTCGGGGTGATGACCCTGCCCGGCGCCTACGGCTGCGACAGCGAACTCCACATCCACGTCGGCGCCGGCCGCACCGCAGGTATCTACGGTGTACGCCACCTCGGCGAGGCGCGTGCGTTGTTCCTGTTCCGCAGCAACCGCGAACTCGACTACCACCGCCACGACGTGTCACGGCAGAAACAGCTGCTGCGTACAGCATTTCACGGCTTCGACAACGACGTGGACGGCTGGCTCGACGAACTCGACCACACCCCGGCGTTCTACTTCGACTCCATCACCCAACTCCGCATGGACACCTGGTCCCGAGGCCGAGTGACGCTCGTTGGCGACGCGGGCTACTGCCCCGGCCCGGCCGTCGGCGGCAGCACCACGCTGGCCGTCGTCGGCGCGTACGTCCTCGCCGGAGAACTCGCACGAGCGGGCGGCGACCACGAGCGCGCCTTCCCCGCCTACGAACACGCGATGGCCGAACACATACGCGGCGGCCACGCGGTCGCGCTCAGCGCAGCCAAGACCCTTATCCCCACATCCCGCCTCGGTGTCTCGGGACTGGCGCAGGCCACCCGACTGTTGTCCGCTCTGCCCGCAGGTCCCGGCCGCGCCTTCCTCCGCCTCGCCACCAAGAGCACACGCGTCTACAACGCTATGACCGTCGACGACTATCCACCACCGCCCACCGCATCAGGAGGCCTGGGCGGCGACCCGCTCACCCTTCGGACGTCAGACCCTCGAAGGTCAGGGTGAGCAGACGGCGAGCATGGTCGGCATCGCCGTTGCCCGCGTGTGCGATCGCGGAGACGAGGGTCATCAATTCGGTCACCTCGAGATCGGCTCGAATGAGACCGGCGGCTTGGGCATCCCGCAACAGTGGCATGGCAGCGGCATCGGTCATGCGATGCCACGCTGCGACCTCGGGGGTTTCGTCACCGTCGCGAAGTCCATACGCGTTGATGAACGCCTCGCGCAAGCCTCGGCTGACCGCAATGTGATCGATGACCGCGTTCAGCCAGCCGAACAAGGCGTCACCGGCCGCATCGCCGCCACCTAGCTCGGTGGCCGCGGCACACAGCGCGTCGATCCGCTCGCGGTACACGGCCGTGATCAGGTGCCCGCGGGTCGGGAAATGCCGGTACAGGGTCGCATTGGCGACACCGGCGGCGCGAGCGATGTCATCGAGCGAGGCGGCGGCGCCGAAACGATTGAACGCGCGCTCCGCGGCGGCGAGGAGTCGGTCACGGTTGCGCCGGGCGTCGGCGCGCGGCCGCGCGCCCGGGAACGGCTCGGAGGTGGTCGGCACGAGATCTCTTGTCTATCCGGGGACAGTCCCCGTATTGTACGGCACCATAGCGGGGACAGTCCCCGTTTATCGGTTCAGGAGAGTGACATGAACAATCCCCTGAGCCCTGCCGCGGTGAGCGAGGCGATCATCGACGCCAGGGCGACCGGTGATCTCGACACCGCGCTGAGCTACATCGCCGCCGAATCGCGGGACCAGGGACAGTTGATGACCCGGGAAGACTGGCGGCGGAAATGGCAATCGATGTGGACCGGCGCGCCGGATCTGCAGGTCGTCGTGGAAGCGACTATCGAAAGCGGCGAGTGGGTCGCGCACCGGTACACGGTTCGCGGCACGCACACCGGGGATTTTCTCGGCCTGCCGCCGACCGGTCAGCGATTCGAGACGATGGGCATGGACATGATCCGAGTGCACAACGGCAGGCTCGTCGAGCACTGGATGGTCGCGGAACCCTTCCGGGCGGCCGGATAGGCGACAGAGCGCGAGCTACGCGCGGGCGAAGTTCGCCCTGCGCGGCGCTCTCAGTAGAAGACCGGACCCGGGACGCCGCCGCCGACCGCGATGGCGTCTCCGGTGATCGCGATACTGCGGGGTGACGCGAGAAAGGTCACCACGTCGGCGACTTCCGCGGCGTCGATGACCCGGCGCAGCGATGACCACCTGTGGAATCGCATCGGGCGCCACCTCCCTTGGGTCGCCACCCAGCAGATGACAACCCACTGGCTCCGCCTCACCCGGATCGAGCGCAACTTCGGAACGCCACCGCTCGCGCATTCGCCGCCCACGCCGGACCGGGCTGCCTCGCATCAACACGAACACCGAAGTTGCGAACAGTACTGCGTTGCAGCGCTGCAAGTTCCAATTTGCATGCCCGCGGAGGGATCGGCGTCAAGCCGAAGTCGGCTCACGACGTGGCGGCTGTGGGCGCGGCGGCGATGATCCAGTTGCCGAATTCTACGGCCAGGTGCCATCGGTGCTGGTGGATGAACCGGGCCGGCAGACTCGCCGGGAACTGCACGGTCAGCAGGGCCTCCATCGTTCCGCGGCGGTCGAGGAATTGGTGTCGTACGCCGCCGACCACGAGGCCGTCGTCGAGCAGGGCCCGGCCCGCGATCTGCTGGGGGTAGCGGGGGTCGGCGGGGATAGTAAGCGCTTCGGTTCTGCCGTAGTCGACGAGAAACCGGGTGGCCAGGGGTGACCCGCCGGTAGTTTCGACGACTTCCTGCCGGCCGTCCGGGAGGCCGCGCAGGAGGTAGTGGTCGGGGCAGGCGTCGACCATATCGGTCTCGGCGTTGGTGGCGGTGAGGTCGGAGAACCAGGCGGCGAATCGTTCGGCGCTGTAACCGGGAACCTCCAGGCGGGTGACGGCGTGCTCCGTGCGGCCCCGGCTGAGCGCGACCCCGGTGCGCGTCATCCGCTCGGAGATCTCGAGGTCACGCTTGAGCGCGGCGTACACGCCCGCGTGACCCAGGCGGCTCTTCATCGAGGTCAACGCGGATCGTTGCGCGTCGAGTGGAGCGCCGAGCAGGTCGTCCAAACGCTTTCCCGGCGCGAGTTCAGCGAAGGCTCGCGATCCCAGACGGCGGGCGAGCTTGGTGAACACCGCCGCGGCCCGCCGAGCTTCCCATGCTCGTACTTGTTCCCGTGAGACTTGCTCGGCGCCAACATACGTCCGAATCGCGATGGACTCGCCCATGAGCCTCGCCTTCCTCTCCATTTTCCGTCCCGACCACTTCCGTCGGCGGGGGTGAACGAATGTCCGCCCACTGGGGAAGCGCGGTCGGCTAACGCCGGGCAGACCAGCGTCAACGTAATCTCACGCCCCCTCAAACGCAAGTTTTTCTAGCTTTAATAGCCGGGCACTGTTGACAGAGTGATCTGAGTCACTCATGCTACCTTAAAGCAAGTTTGACTTGCATTAACAATTCATCCCTGTTCGCGCACGTCGTCGACACGCGCGAACAGACAGGCGGGCGAGAGGAATCGGTCGATGCTGACCAGGCGAAACTTCATGATTCGGACCGCAGGAGCGGCCGCGGCGTCGGCGACCGCGATGCACCTCGGCAGCGGTGCGGCGGCGAGGGCGAATCCCGGGTCCCCCGTCTTCGAAACCGGGCTGCGGACCGTCATCGGCGGTGCGTCGGTCGAGCAGTCCGGGGTCGTGGAATGGGAGCGTCGACGACTGTCGGTGGCGGCAGCGCGACTGTCGACCGACTTTGCCGGACCATTGCGGGGTGAGCTCGATTCCCTGCTCGGTCGGTTCACCGTCGCCGTGGACGACATCGCCGCCGCGCGGTCGGCCCTGTCGAGGGCGCGCACCCTGATCGGCTCGGACGGACTGCGAGCACTGCTCGCCGCTGAACTCGCGACCTCGGAGGCGGCCACGCGGACCGCGCTCGCCGCCTCGGGCGGGCAATGGGCGATCTCGGCCACCGAGATCGTCAGCGCCCGAGGCAGCGCCGCGGGTTTCGTCGAGTGGTTCGGCCTCGCGCGCACGACCGACGCGCGCGCGATCTGGACCGACGCGTGCCCCGATCACTACATCATCGCCACCGCGCCCGACGGACGTCAGGAAGTCGTCGAGGTGACCGGCGGAGCGGTACTGGCGAGCCGCTTCTTCGTCGACTACGCCGACCCGGCCGGAGTTCCCATTTCCGCTGATCCGACCTATCCGCTCGCCGTCACCGGAACCGCCGCACTCGCCGACGGGACCGTCATCGGGGGCGTGCGGCATCAGTTCCGCGACGAGCCCGGCGGCGGCTTCCGCGGCCGTCTTGCGGTGGCCTTCCCGGCGGCCGTTCCGGGCCTGTACATCGCCGAACACGAGTGGCATCTGGCCTGCGAGTTCGGCAACTGGATTACCGCGTACCTGCGCTGACCGAGCCGTTCGCGGCCCGGCCCGCCCATCGCCGGGTGCGCGCATCGAGTAGAACAGGGGCATGGATCAGCGCGGACGCGACGCGAGCATCGACGAACTGTCACCGCCCCCGGCCCCGCGCAAGCGGACCGGGGGACGGTCGGCGCGCGTGCGCGACGCGGTACTGACCGCCACCCTGGAGCAGGTAGCCGAACACGGGATCGAGGGGCTGACCATCGGCGATGTCGCCGCCAGGGCGGGCGTCGCGGAAACGACGATCTACCGGCGCTGGGGCACACGCACGGCCCTGATCGCCGAGACCGTCACCGAATTGGCGGCGGCGGGCAACCCCGCACCCGATACCGGGACGTTGCGCGGCGACCTCCGGCAACTCGCCGAACAGATCTCCCACCTGATCTCCCGCCCCGGCATCGCGCGGCTGCTGGGCACGACCATCGCCCTGTCGGCCGATCCCGAGGTCGCCGAGGCGCACCGACGCTTCTGGGCCGACCGCTTCGACCGAACCGCGCACGTCATCGGCAGGGCCGTCGACCGCGGCGAGCTGCCATCGGACGTCGATGCCCGCGAAGTACTCGAAACCCTATCCGCCCCCATATATTTCCGTCTCCTGGTGGTCGATGGTCCGCTCGACGACGAATTCATCGCGCGCTGCATCGAACACACGCTCATCCTGCACGGGGTGTCCCGCTGACGGTCCGCGCCTTCGGCGACTGCCCACAACCCGGACGAGGAGGCCCCCGCGATCGGGCGGATCGCCCCGCTGAACGCAGGTCCGGCGGGTGCATACGGGCCTCCACGAGAAGGTGCTGACCGGTTCCGCTCCAGCGTGTTCCGGAAAGACGCGGTGGGCGACGGCCGAATGACCCACGGTATTGCTGTTTTTGCTCAGCCGACCGGTGCAGTCGGCGAACTACTCGGCCAATCACCGGGGACCGACCTGGCTCGAAATTGCCTTCTGAACAGGTACGATGAGATGGATTCGGATCGGTCGAGGAGACTTGAACCGGGGTCGAGTGGCTAACACTTCGCGTCGGATTCGAGATCGACGATCACAGAGTCGCCATCGCCGACGCCGCCCACACTCTCACAGTCGATCAGTAATACACCGGACCGGGGACTCCACCGCCCGCCGCGATGGCGTCACCGGTGATGGCGATACTGCGCGGAGAGGCGAGGAAGGTGACCACATCGGCGACTTCACTCGCATCGATGACCCGTCGCAGGGTGTTGCGCGCGATCTCGGCCTCGAGGTCGGCAATCGGGCGTCCGGATTTCTCGGCATCGACAGTCAAACGGTCGGTGAGACGTTCGGTTCTGGTCAGGCCGGGATGAACCACGGTGACATTGACACCCGACGGGCCGAGTTCGTCGGCCAGGTTCTTCGTCAGCGCGGACACACTGACATTTCGGATGGTCTGCGCGATCGAATTCGCTTGCCGCGCACCAAGTCCGCTGATATTGATAATCCTCCCCCACCGCTGCTCGACCAGGTACGGCGCCACAGCACGGGCAGTGCGCAAATATCCGAGCACCTTGATCTCGACCTCACGCCGCACGGTCTCGTCATCCGTTCCCGCCAGATCGGCGCTCGCCCCCGCACTCCACGGGGTGGCGGCGGAATTCACCAGGATATCCACGCCACCCAGTTCTGCGACGGTGCGTTCAACCAGCGCGCGCACTTGGTCATCGTCACCGGTGTCGGTCGCGACCGCAATCACCCGCCGCCCGGTTTCCTGTGTCAGCGTGCGCGCAGCGGCCGCGAGCGGTTCGGCCGCACGCGCCGCGATCACCACATCCACACCTTCGTTGGCGAGCCCGCGAGCGACAGCCAATCCGATCCCTCGGCTGCCGCCGGTCACGATCGCGCGTTTTCCATCCAGGTCGAGATTCACCAGGCTGACGCTAACAAGCCTGTCGATCCCGGTAACCGATCCCGCTCGACATGATCGGAACTACGGCTGCCCCGCGCCCATTTCCGGCTCTTGCGGGGCGCGGCGAAGCTCAGCCGTTGCCGTAGACACGATCCGGCGAGATCAACACCACCGCCCGACGCTCGGCGGCCATCACTCTGTCGTACTCGTCCCAATCCTCGTGCACGCCACCGGCCGCGGTGAACACCTCACGCAGCAGCAACCGCAACCGCTCGGCATCGACCCCGGGGGCCGGGTCGTCCGGACCGGCGATCCACACCGGCCCCTCGGCGGCGCACCATTGCCAACCGACACGGACCACGATCGTGGCACGCGCCCGGGCCCGCAGGTTGTCCAATTTGCGCACGCCGCCGCGTACCACCATGCCGACCACGTCGGCACCGGTCGCCGGGTGTCGCAATACGCCGGCGTTGACCAGCGACGACTGGATCGTGTTGTCGGCTCGAAGCGTGGAGACGACACAAAGTCCGTGGTCACCGGCGATCAGCCGGGCGAAGTCCGCGAGATCGGTCACGCCGAAAGTCTACGTACGCGAGCGGGCGCCAGACCAACATCCGCAGGCATCTACGCCACTCGAACCCCGGTTCCCGACCTCGAGCACACCGTCGCCGCGACTGCCACCGAGTGCACGCGGTGTAGCTACCAGGGCGCCTGTTCGATGAAAAGGTGCCGGACCTTCCGAGCAGCTTCGTCGTCTCACCGTACAGCCGCGCGGCCGCGGCGGTGTCGAACTCGGGTCCGTGCACGTCCAACGGCTGTCCCTGCGCGATCGCGGTCAGCGCCTCGACCGGCGGATCGTCCAGTACCGCGAGAATCGGGCGGATGGCCTCGTCGATCGGTCGCGCGGTGCGGCGCATCGTTTCGATCCTGGCCGCCATCTCGGCGTCGTAGTCGCCGGACAGGGCGGTGTTCACCACCCCCGGATGCACCAGCACGTATCGCACTCGCGCCGACGTCGGCCTGCGCGCGAATTCGATACCGAGCAGATCGTTGAGCTGACCGCCCTGCGCGAGCGCGTGCAGGCCGTGGTAATCGCGCTCGAGACCCAAGTCGTCCCAGCGGATCTCACCGGTTCCGCTGCCCGGACCGGCCACATTGACGATGACCGGGTTCGGGGCGGTGTTCAGCAGGTCGATCAGTTCGTAGCTGAGCACGAATCGGCTCAGGTAGAACAGCGCGAAGGTGTATTCGAACCCTTCCGCGGTCACCAGCCGATCGGACCGATAGTGCCTGGCACAGAGCACCAGGGCATCCACCGTGGTGAACCGGGTTCGGATGGCGTCGATGGCGGTGCGGGTCGCACCGATCGAACTGAGCTCCGCGGGCACGAAATGCGCACGGTCGCCCGCCCCGAGCGTCGCGGCTGCCGCGAGAAAGCTTCTGCCTTTCTCGGCGTCTCGCCCGACGACCACGACGGCGTCTCCGACGGCCAGCCGCTCCAGGGCGACAGCCCGGCCGATCCCATCGGTACCACCCACGACGACAACATGTTTCATGGGGTCGAAATTAACCGGTCAGTTCATCTTTGTCATCTTTCCAGACCAATCGGCTTGACAGTATGGTTCAAGTTGGGCACCGGCTACGGGCTGCCGTCCTCGCACACAGGCGTGACGTGCTCGATCGATCGGTAGTAACGGCTCCCTCAGCACCGAAAAGTGTCCAGGTACAGCACCTCGCCAGAAGCAGGGAAAGCCGACCGTAAGACGCTCCGGATCAGCGACGTGAAGCGACGCGGACTCGATCAGACGTGCGGCCCGCCCACGTGTAACCGCGGCCGCGGCAGGCTGGTCCGAGGACGCGGAAGGGCCAGGTCCGCCGCATCCGCGGACCTGGCCCACATCGCCTGTCGAGGTTCGTCTGCAAGCCGCCCGCAGGCGGCGGCAGCCGGCGCTACCTCCGATCCAGCCTGCTCATCCGCGGTAGTGCCGACAGCGGCAATTGCCCGGTCCAGCTGTCGGTTTCGTGTGCGATCACCTCGTTGACCCGGTAGGAGAAATCCCGCAGCAGTCCCATCCTGCGGTCGATCTCCCCATTCGAATTGGCTGGCGCGCGGGAGACCGAAGCCCACTCGAGTTGGAAGTCGCACAGCATCGCGTTGATCGACTGCGCGCTGCGGATGTCGCGCGCCCACGCCGTGGAGACGCCGAAGAACCGGTCGCATGCCGCGCTTCCGGCGGCGCAGGCGAGCAGGATATATCCCCAGCTCGGGTCGATGGCGTGGACTCCGGCGGTGGCGAGCAGGGGCACCAGGATTCCGAACAAGCCGAGCACGATCATCGCCGCGGTGAGGGCTAGGCTCACCCGCCGCTTCGTTAGACCGTCCCGCGAATACCACTCGCGCGCGTCCATGGCGTACGCCTCGACACGTTGGAACAGCCGGGCAAGGGTCTCATCGGAACTCGACCAGTCGGCGGAGCGGAGGTCCAGCGAACGCGGCACTCCGAGGTCCTGCGAGCGATCCCCGCCGATGGGCGATCGGTGCTCTGTCACGGCCCGTACTGTATCTCGCCTACGGCTCCCGAATCACCTTTCGGCCGTTTGCCAGACGGCCGGAGCGGCGTCGGCAACCCTACCCGGCACGCCCGCTCGACACTGCCGGATGTACCGACTCATATTGCACGACAGTGTTTTTCAGCTCTCAGTTAGATCGTGAACCGATTCCGCGTCGACCATGCCGAGGTGTTGCGACGCGCGGATCGGCGAAAGTTGCGACTTAGTAACGGATTCGGGCGACACGGGGTCTCCAGGTAAGTCGTCGGTCAATTCCGGCACCGTTGCCGGAGAGATTGCCACGGCACCGAATCGGACTGTGCTCCAGATCTTTCGACGCCCGCCTGCGATGCGGACGAACGGCGCAGCACCGACCGCTGTCCGACGTCGGCAGAATGCTCCGAATTCTTCCCGGAACGCGGTATGCCGTCTGCCCGAATGTTCGCACAGACCTGGAAGCCGAAGTGCTGGGTGAAGGTGGGGTGGCCGGGTGAGCCGATCTCCATTCCGCACCGGCCCCCAGGCGCCCACTGAGATTTCAAAATCGTGCTGATCGCAACCATTCTCCCAGCGTTCGGCAGCTCTTAACGTCCGGATAGCCCTGCTGCCGACCGTGCGTGAGGCCGACCGCAGTCGGGACCGCCTGTCCACCTGGGTTCCCGACGGCGAACCCTTGTCCTCGAGTTCGGAGCGAAGTGCAGCCAACGCCGTGGTCAGCAAAGGACACTCGACTCGAGCGAGAAACGAGCGCGGCGCCGGGACGGCACGGCGAATTCCGTGCATCCCTGTCGGCGTTGCGGGGCCACTGGGGCTACCTGTGCGCCGTGGCCGGCAGTATCGTCACGCTGATCCTGCTGTTCCAGCCGTGGCTCAGGGCTGTGGGCGCCGACGGCAAAGCCAGTGCCGATGCCTTCGGCCGGATCACCGCGACCACTTCCTACCTGAACGTCTGGTCGTCGTCGCAGCCGCCCACCGCGCAGATCAGCGGGGCCCTGGCACTGCTGTCCGCGGGCGCGATCGTCCTCACCGTCTGCGTGGTGGTGGTTAATCTCCGGCTTCGCGCCGAGGTCCTTTCACGCACGGCGACGGCGTGCGCGGTGACGACCGCGGCGCTGGTCCTGCTCACCGTGCTCTACGTCAACAGCAAGGCTCCCGAGCTGCGCGCCATGCTCGCCCGCTCCACGGACTTCGGCGGGCAGGTCGGCATGGTGACGAGTTGGGCGTTCGGCAACGGCAGCCTGATCGCGCCGGGAGTCCGGCAGGTCTCCTACAACACCGCGGGACTCACCCACTGGGCTCTGCTCGCAGGTATCACTTCGCTGGGATCGGCCGTCATCGCCGTCGCCCAATGGGCCTACAACCGTCCGGCCAGGCCGCTGCGCCTGCCACGGCCCGCGGCCGGTGCGCGTTCCGGCGAACCGGCCGCACGCGTCGAGTGAGCAGGCCCGCGGACCACCTCACGCTCCGCTGACGCCTCGATCTGCCCGTCGGCCGGCATACGGTGGCCGGCCGTCGCATCGGCGGCCTCCACGATCTCGCGCGACGGACGGCCGATCGCCGAGGGACTTCACGATGCTGAAAGTAATCGGCGTAACGGACTTTCGGCCCTACGGGCACGACCCATGCTGCGGGCACAGTCTTGCCAGGTGAGTCGGTGGGGCGAGAGCAGTGGAGGATGGGATGTCGCTGGTGTCGGAGGTGTGGTCGTCGACGTCGTTCCCGGAAGTCGCCATGTTCGCCACCGGCCGGGTACCGGCCCTCGAGCGGGAACGCTTCGCCGGTACGGTCGGCCGTCTACTGCGGCGATTCCCTGTCGCGGGCGCCGCCCGCCTGCGGATCACGGCCCCGGACAGCGACGACGGCCCGATGGTCATCCAGGTGAATCTGTCCGTCGGTGACACCTTCGCGCGGATCCAGACGTTGGCACATCGTCGTGGTGACGCGTTGCCGACGGTGATCCGGTTGCAACGGCAGATCAAGGCGTTGCAGAAGCCGTGGGAGCCGCGGCCGTGGCCGGATCCGGACCGTCGGCCGCTGGACGCACCCGGCCCGGGAGAACTGGTCCGCCGCAAGGCGGTTGCGCTGATGACGGGCTCGCTGCCCGCGGCGACGGCGCTCTTGGACGCGATGGATTACGACGCGCATCTGTTCACCGATGCCGAGACCGGCGAGGACGCCGTCGTCTACCGCGCCGGACCGTTCGGGCTGCGGATGGCGCGCCAGCACAGTGTCCATACGCCACACTCGATCGTCGGCAGTTCGGGACTGTTCACCATCAACCCCCGCCCCGCACCGGAGCTCACCGAAACACGAGCAGTGGAACGGGTATGCGAATGCGGATTGCCGTTCCTGTTCTACACCGACCCATCGTCGGGACGCGGCCATCTGATGTATCGCCGCTACGACGGCGGCCTGACGCTCGTCGCACCCCGCACCGGCGCCACCGACACGGCGACCGCCTGAAAGTCGTCACTTCCCCGGCGTTATCCGTCCGGCCTCGGTCGTCGCTGATCGCGACCGGGCCGGGCCGGGCATCTCTCCCTTCCGAAGCAATGCGCAAAGAAAGGCGGACACGACATTGGCGCGTGATCTGACACAGCTGGAGATCCTCACCGAGCTCGAACCTTTCGCGGGTACCGCGTTGAACCGGCACCTGTCCATGGTCAAGGAGTGGCATCCCCACGACTATGTGCCCTGGGACGAAGGACACAACTTCGCGGTGCTCGGCGGGATCGATTGGGAGCCAGGGCAATCGCGGCTCTCCGAGGTGGCGAAGGCGGCCTTGATCACGAATCTGCTCACCGAGGACAACCTGCCGTCCTATCACCGCGAGATCAGCGCCAGCTTTTCCCGAGACGGCGCGTGGGGGTCGTGGGTGGGACGCTGGACCGCCGAGGAGGCCCGCCACAGCATCGCCCTGCGTGACTACCTGGTCGTCACCCGAGGCGTCGACCCGGTCGCGTTGGAGAACGACCGTATGGCGCACATGTCCACCGGCTTCGGCGCGCCGGTGGAGCGAGCGGACACCGATTTCGACGGCGGGTTCCTGTACTCGGTGGCGTACGTGTCCTTCCAGGAGTTGGCGACCCGCATCAGCCATCGCAACACGGCGGCGGTCTGTGACGACCCGGTCGCCGACCGCATGCTGCAACGCATCGCCGCCGACGAGAACCTGCACATGATCTTCTACCGCGGCATGTGCGGCGCCGCCTTGGATCTGGTGCCCGATCAGGCCATCGAAGCGATCGACCTGATCGTGCGCAACTTCCGCATGCCGGGCACCGGCATGCCCAACTTCCGGCGCAACGGCGTCCTCATGGCCAAACACGGCATCTACGATCTGCGCCAGCACCTGGAAGAAGTGCTCCAACCCGTCATCCGGCAATGGAACATCCTCGACCGCGACGACTTCGGGCCACGCGGCGAGCAAGCCCGCGAACGACTCGCCGCCTTCTTGGACGACCTTACGGAAGTGCGCATTCCCCGGTTCGAGGAACAACGCGACCGTGCCCTCGCTCGGGAAGCACGCCGGGGTGTCGGCGCCGCTGCGGGATAGTACGCCCGGGTAGGTCCTCCCCGACGAGACGACCGTCAACCCACATAGCGACGCGCGGGGGAACGGCGCTGGGATTCTTCCAGCAGAACGAGGCCCGCCTCCACTGGCGGTGGCAGGACTTTTCGTTCGCGCAGCACCCACGGTATCCCACGGAGTGTGTCCAGGACGGCCGCGGCGGTCGTCAGGTCGGCCGGGGCCGATCCGAGTACGACGGCGGTCCGCCGGGTGGCGCTGCGAACCGGGCGGCGCAACCACAGCGTCCACAACGTGTTCCGGATGCCGAGCCTGCGACGGTGGGTCGGATCACGGGTGGTGGACGGCTCGTGGTGGATCAGGATGTCCTCCATCCAGCACATCCACCAGCCGTGCGCCGCGAGGTCGAGGGCGAGCAGTTCCTCTTCGCCCGCGAACCACAGACGCCGGGAGAAGCCGCCGACCTCCCGGAACGCGCTGACCCGGAAGGCGGACAGCGCGGCCATCACGCCGAGCAGAGCGGGGCCGGGCAGCCAGTCGGGCCCGACGACCGGCGAGTCGCGCAGTTCCGGCGTGATCGGGTCTTCTCGGAGATCGGGTGCGACCAGGCATCGTCCGGTCACCGAGCCGAGGCCGGGGTATCGGTCGAGCACATCGGCGGCGCGGGTCAAGGCGCCCGGCTGCCATCGCGTGTCGTCGTCGCAGAACGCCACATACGGCGTTGTCGTCCGCTCGACCGCGATATTCCTGGCCACCGCCCCCAGGTTCTCCGCCGAGCGGATGAGTATCACCGAGGGGAACGCCGTGGCGACCGCGTCGGCGGTGCCGTCCGTTGACCCGTTGTCGACGAGGATGATCGGCGCCGCGTCGGGCAGCGCGGTCATGTGCGCCAGGGTTCGCAGCAATTGTTCGCGCCGGTTGCGGGTCATGATGACGACCGTCATTCGTTCCGTGACCATCCGTCACTTCCTTCCATGGGCGAGTTCCAGCGTCCTGGCACGGCGCTCGACCTCCGGCGGCAGCGTGCGCCGCTGCGCCAGCGCCCTCGGCAGGCGGCGAACGACCCCCGCGAACGCCAGCAACGTTCCGGGGTCCCGGGCCGCTCGGCGCAACAGGCCCGCGGACTCGGCCGCGCACCGCCGCAACGGCCGCCGCATCCAAGTGATCAACGCGTTGTTGCGCTGTTCGGCCCGTCTGCGCCACGCGCGCGGCGGTCGCCGCGCCGAGGGGTGGTGATGGGCGCGCACTCGCGCCACATAACAGAGGTCCCAGCCGCACGCCGCCATATCGAGTGACAGCAGGCGTTCCTCGGCGCCGAAATGCAACAGCGGGCTGAACCCGGCGGCCTGCAGATACGCCTCTCTCCGGACGATGGCCGCGCAGGCGAGGAAGCCGAGGACCAACGGGCCCGGCAGACCGGGGGGATGCCCGAGCGGGCTGCTCGCCATCAGTTCGTTGACGGGATCGTCACGGTGGTCGGCGCCGACGAGCGTGCGTCCGGCGATCAGGCCGAGCCGCGGATGGGCATCCAGCACCAGCTCGGCTTCGCGCAGCGCGTCCTCGGCCCACCACGAGTCGTCGTCGCTGAACGCGACGTAGGGGGTGCGGGCCAGTGCGACGCCGAGGTTGCGCGCCGCCGCGCCGAGATTGCGGGGCAGCCGGACGACGTGCACATCCGGGAACGCCTCCGCCGCGCCGACCGTGCCGTCGACCGAAGCGTTGTCCAGTACCACGATCGCGGGGGCCGGGCGCAGGGCGCGCAATTCGGTCAAGGTGCGGGCCAATTCGGCAGCGCGGTTGCGAGTGGCGATGACGACGGTGGTCTTCGCCACCGTCGGCGCGCTCACGCCGGCCGCCCCGCGAGCAGTTCGTCGAGCAGGTCGCTGGTCAAGGCATCGGCCGAGGGGAACTCTCGCCGCCGCGCGCGTTCGCGCCCCGCCGATGCCAGGCACCAGCGCCACCACTGGTCGAACGCACCCGCGTCGGCGGTCTGCTCGGCGGAGACCAGGGCAGGCCAGTCCAGCGCCCTCGCCTGCGCGGTGACCTTCCCTCCGCCCGCGATGGGATCCACCGCGAGGACCGGGATCCCGGCTCGCAGGCCCAGCACCAAGCCGTGCAGTCGAGTGGTGATCACCGCGTCCAAGCGGGCGAACACCGACGCGAGCTGGTCTGGTGTGCGGCACAGGCGCCAATCGTCGGACGTCAATCTGGTGTCGAGCGGTAGTCGCGCGCAGTCGAGCTCCCGCAGCCACCGCAGCAACGCGCGATGCACCGACCGGTGCCGCCTGGCCACGCCGTATTCGGCCTGGCCCGGGGCGAAGACGACTCCCACCACGGGGACGCTCACCGTGGACGCCCCGACCGCCATGTCCGGTCGCGCGATCGACGGACCGTCGCGCGGCAAGATGCGGTGGAACCCGGTGACCGCGGCATCGGCCGGATCGAGGATGGAGACGCCCACCGCGATGCGTCGGCAGTTGGCGTACCGTTCGTGCAGGAACCGGACCTGTTCACCGTGCGCCGGCCCGCACACGAACACCAGGTGCGAATATCGCCGGGAGTCCGCGTCGTCCAGATGCATCCCGTCGGAACGAAACCCCGGGCTCCACGCCGTGTCGTGGGGTATCGCTGCGGAGGCCAGCGCGTCGCACACTCGGCTCATGCTCAACACGTCCCCGGCCGTCGCTTCCCCGTGCAGGAAGCTGGGCCACCCGGTGACAAGTACCCGCATGTGTCTGCCCATACCCGCTGCGCCCCGGGTCAATCACCCGCGACGGCGATCTCTCCGCTCGGTGACCGCGAAGACCGCGGTGCGGCGTCCTAGCTCGGGGCCGGGCGCAGGTGCACGACCTTCGTCTGGGTCATCTCGTCCAGCAATTCCGGCCCGTAACCGAAACCGGACCCGCTGGCCCGCCGCGGGTGCGCCGCTCCGCCGGGCGCCCCGCCGAACACCGAGTTGATCTTCACCGTCCCCACCGGCAGCTCCCGCCAAGCGTGCTGCGCGTTGGCCATCGACGCCGTGAGCACGGTGGCCGCGAGCCCGTAGTCGTCGGTCGCGGCCTCCGCGATGCCCTGCTCGAACGTATCCACCACCCGTACCGGCGCGATCGGACCGAAGGTCTCCTCCCGCATGATCCGCATGGCCGGATCGCACTGCGCCAGCACGGTGGCCGGATAGTGCGCACCGGCACCGTCCGGCAGCACTCCGCCCGTCAGCAGCTCGGCGCCGCGCTCCACCGCGTCGCGGACGTGCGCGTGGACCTGCTCGCGATGATGGCGGTCGACCAGCGGCGCCGGGTTCCAGGACTCGGCTTCGGCCACCAGCGCCGCCAGGAAGGCCTCCGCGACGTCCCGATGCACGAAGATCCGCTCGACGGACACGCAGATCTGGCCGGAGTTCGCGAACGCGCCGAGCGCCGCCTGCCCGGCCGCCCAGACGGGATCCACACCGGCGTCGACGACGAGCGCGTCGTTGCCACCGTTCTCCAGCAGTGCCTTCGCACCGGTGTCGGCGACGCTGCGCGCGATCGACCGTCCCGTGGCGGTGCTGCCGACATGCGCGACGACGTCCACATCGAGACGTGCGGCGAGCAACGCGCCGACCCGGCCGTCGCCTTGCACCGTCTGTAGAACGCCGCCGGGAAGCGCTCGGGAAAGCAACTCGCCGAGCAGAGCTCCGGTGTGCGGTGCGCGTTCGCTCGGCTTGTGCACGACCGTGTTTCCCGTGACCAACGCCGCGCCGAGCAAACCGCAGGACACCGCGACGGGATCGTTCCAGGGCGTCAGTGCGACGACGACGCCGCGGGGCTCCCACACCATGAGGTCGGTCGCCTCGAAAGCTCCTTGCAGACTTCGGCCTCGGTGCAACGGCCCCAGTTCGGCATATTGCTCGAGCGTCGCGGCACCGGCCAGCACCCCCTCCTTGCTCTCCGACCGCGGACGTCCGGTTTCGAGCCGATTGAGTTCGGCCAGTTCATCGGCATACTCGCGGAGCAGGACAGCACCGGCGCGGACCGCGACGGCCCGCTCGGCCGCCGTTGTTCGTGCCCAGGTGGTTTGCACGCAATTCGCTAGATCAACCTGCCGATCGATCTCGGCGGCATCCGTCATGGGTACCTTGCCGACGGTGGCGCCGCTGGCGGGATCGAAGATCTCGATTGTTCCGGTCGCGCGGAGTTCAGTAGCCGACGGGGCAGCATGGGGTGCGCTCATATCGCGGCCATTGCCTGGCATCCCTGGTTCAAACCGGTCGCACGCGCGCTGCAGCGGTACCGCCGCGCAGCGGTGCCAGGACATCGACAATAGCTATAAGTTCGCAGCCGGGCCGCGCCGAACAGGTTTGATCCGGCGGCAATAGGCAAGAGCTACCGGCATGGCCGAAAAGATCGAGCGGCTCACGGTGCTGCTGTGGCACGTGCACGGCTCGTGGACGACGTCGTTCGTCCGAGGGCGGCACCGTTATCTGCTGCCCGTGGTGGAAGACGGCGGGCAATGGGGCCGTGGACGGTGCGGCCGCGACTGGCCGTCCGCCGCGGAGGTGCCCGTTGACCGCTTGCGCGAAACCGAGCCGGACGTGGTCGTGCTCCAGCGCCCGGAGGAAATCGAACTCACCGAACGATGGCTCGGTCGTCGTCCCGGGGCCGATATTCCCGCGGTCTTCGTCGAGCACAACGCGCCGCGGCCCAGCGCCGCCACCAGCAGGCATCCGCTGGCGGATCGCGCCGACATCCCGCTCGTGCACGTCACGCATTTCAACGACTTGATGTGGGACAGCGGACGCGCGCCCACCCGGGTGGTGCCGCACGGAATCGTCGACCCCGGCGCGCTCTACACCGGCGAACTGCCCCATGGCGTGGCGCTGATCAACGAGCCGATGCGGCGCGGAAGGATCACCGGGAGTGATCTCCTGCCCGACTTCGCGATGGCGGGACCGATCGATGTGTACGGGATCGGAGCCGGCGACTACACGGCGAACAGGTCCACCGGGTACCCGATCCACGGCATCGGAGACTTGCGGCAGTCGGCATTGCATCCGGACATGGCGCGCAGAAGGGTGTACCTGCACACCGCGCGCTGGACCTCGCTCGGATTGTCCCTTCTCGAAGCCATGCACCTGGCCATGCCGGTGGTAGCTCTCGCCACCACCGAGGCCGTCATGGCGGTGCCGCCCGAAGCCGGTGCCGTATCCACCGATGTCGCGGTGCTCACCGCGAAGTTCCACGAGTTCCTCCACGAACCCGATCTCGCGGCGCTGGCGGGCAAGTCGGGACGGCAGTTCGCGCTCGAGCACTACGGCCTCGAGGTCTTCCTGCGCCGGTGGGATGCCCTGCTCGCCGAGGTCACCGAATGAAGGCAGGGTCCCGGAGAGAGAAGGCGGAATCATGAAGATCGCGATGGTGTCCGAACACGCCAGTCCGCTCGCGGTGCTGGGCGGCGTCGATGCCGGTGGGCAGAACGTTCATGTCGCCGAGCTGTCCGCTGCCCTGTGCAGGCAGGGGCACGAGGTCACCGTCTACACCCGCCGCGAGGAGGCGGACGCGCCCGACATGGTCACCGCCGAACAAGGTTACCGCGTCGTCCACGTCCCGGCCGGCCCCGCTCGTCCGCTGCCGAAGGACGAATTGCTGCCGCACATGGTCGAATTCGGCATTTTCCTGCGCGAGCACTGGCGCGACCCGCGACCGGATGTCGTGCACGCGCATTTCTGGATGTCCGGGCTCGCCGCCCTGTCGGGGGCACGCCCCACCGACATTCCGGTCGTACAGACCTTTCACGCGCTGGGCGTGGTGAAGCGCCGCCACCAAGGCGCGAACGACACCAGTCCGGCCGACCGGATACGCCTCGAACGGCTGATCGCCGAACAGACCGACCGGATCATCGCCACCTGCACCGACGAGGTGTTCGAACTGGCCAGGCTGGGCGTACCCCGGTCCAAGACTTCGGTGATCCCGTGCGGCGTGGACCTCGAACAGTTCGCACCCGACGGACCGAAAGAGCCGAAGTCGGCCGAGTACCGGATGATCAGCGTCGGCAGGTTGGTGCCCCGCAAAGGTTTCGACACCGCGATCACCGCGCTCACCGGCCTGCGGGACGCCGAGTTGGTCTTGGTCGGCGGCCCGGACGATGCCGAGCTCGCCGATGACCCGGAGGGCAGGCGGCTGCTGGCCCTGGCGGACGAACTCGGCGTGCGAGAACGGCTGCGCATGCTGGGCCGGGTGCCGAGGACCCGGATAGCTCCGCTCCTGAGATCGGCGGACGTGGCCGTGTGCACGCCGTGGTACGAGCCCTTCGGGATGACGCCACTCGAAGCGATGGCGTGCGGCGTTCCCGTGGTGGCCACTGCGGTCGGCGAACTCATCGATACCGTCGTCGACGGTGTGACCGGCAGGCTGGTTCCCCCGCATGAGCCCGCGGAACTGGCCGACGCGGTCGGCGAGCTGCTGACCACACCCGGGGTCCGGGAGCGCTACGGCCGCGCCGGGCGCGAGCGTGTCGAGTCGCGCTATTCATGGGATCGGATCGCCACCGAAACTCTCCACGCGTACCGCCGGGTGACCGCACGCGCGGGCGCACGCAACGGACATGGGCCCACCGACAGCCGTTCGCTCGACGGCACAGGCGACAGCGGCAAGCTTGCTCCCGGGTCACCATCGGCAGATCGCGGTCTTCACGCGAGCGGACGCGGATAGGCCACAGCATGTCCGAACCCTGCGAACGCGCGTTGGTCACCGGTGGATGCGGCTTCGTCGGATCACACCTCTGTGAGCAGTTGCTCGACGCGGGCACCATCGTGGTCGCGCTCGACAACTTCGCCACGTCCACGCCGGACAACGTCGCCCGGCTGCTGGCCCGTCCCGGATTCGACCTCGTCCGGCACGACGTCACCGAGCCGCTGCCGACGATGGGCTTCTTCGATGTCGTCTTCCACCTCGCGTCGGCCGCGTCGCCACCGGACTACCTGCGACTGCCGATCGAGACGCTACGAGCGGGCTCCCTCGGCACCGCCAACGCCCTCGACCTGGCCCAGCGGCATCGAGCTCGTTTCGTACTCGCGTCGACCAGCGAGGTCTACGGCGACCCGGGTGTCCACCCGCAACCCGAAAATTACTGGGGTCACGTGAATCCGGTCGGGCCGCGCAGCGTCTATGACGAGGCGAAGCGGTATGCCGAGGCTTTCACGATGGCATTTCGCCGGGAGCTTGGCGCCGACACCGGGATCGCCCGGATCTTCAACACCTACGGTCCCCGCATGCGTACCGACGACGGCCGGATGGTGCCCACCTTCATCGCACAGGCGTTGGCGGACGCACCGCTCACCATCGCGGGAACCGGCGAGCAGACCCGCTCGCTGTGTTATGTCGAAGACACGGTGCGCGGCCTGCTCGCGCTGGCGTCGACCGACCATCCGGGGCCGGTCAACATCGGCAATCCGCACGAGATATCCGTCCGCGGCCTCGCCGAGGAGATCCGAGCGGCAACCGGCAGCCGTTCCGTCGTGACGTATGTCGACAGCGCGATCGATGATCCGAAACGGCGCTGCCCGGACATCTCGCTGGCCCGGCGCGAATTGGGCTGGTGGCCGTTGATCGGCAGGAAGGAAGGACTGCGCCGCACGATCGACTGGTTCGCCGGGCGCACCGCCGAGTCGGCCGAAGAGTCCGTGCGCTGAGCGGCGCCCGATGGCGGATCGGTTTAGTCGCGACTTCACCGGGTAGCGCCCCCCTTGTATGCCAGCGGGCGAACCGGGTCCCGCGCGTCTCGAACCGCGTCTCGAACAGAAAGGCGGCCCGTGCGCATTCTCGGAATCAACGCGGTATTTCATGATCCTGCTGCGGCTCTGATCGTGGACGGCGAGATCGTCGCGGCCGCCGAGGAAGAGCGGTTCACCCGTCGCAAGCACGGCAAGCGCCCGGTGCCGTTCTCCGCATGGGAACTGCCCGAACAAGCCGCCGCATGGTGTCTGGAGCGAGCGGGGCTACGCCCCGACCAGCTCGACGCGGTGGGCTACTCCTACGACCCGGCACTGGTCGATCATTCACTCGGCGGTCTCGATCGGAAAAGCGAGGCGACCAGAACCGACTACGCGTTCCGAGCGCCCGCTTTTCTCGCGGCCGCGTTGCCCGGCCTCGATCCCACCATCGTGCGTTTCGTGCGACATCACCTGGCGCACGCCGCGTCCGCGGCCCTCGCGGCCCCGTCCGGCGACTCGGCGGTGCTGGTGGCCGACGGACGCGGCGAAAGCCAGTCCTATCTCGCCGGGGAATATCGAGACGGCAAGTTCGTGGAGCTGGCGGCACAGCGGCTGCCGCACTCGCTCGGATTGATGTACGAGGACCTCACCGAGCACCTGGGCTTCACCCGGTCCAGCGACGAATACAAGGTCATGGCACTGGCCTCCTACGGCACCCCCCGATTCCTCGATCGGTTCCGCCAACTCGTGTATTCCACCCGGGACGGCGGTTTCCGTACCGAGGCCGTGAACTGGTCGGACTTCGCCCCCACGGTCAGCGGCGGCGAGTTCGGCCGAGACCACGCCGACCTCGCCGCCAGCGTCCAACGACGACTCGAGGACGTATTGCTCGAGTTGACCTCTTGGCTGCATCGCCAGACCCGGCAGCGAACCCTCACGCTGGCCGGTGGCATCGCGCTGAACTGCGTGGCCAACAGCCGTCTGCACGCCGAAGGCCCCTACGAGCGGATCTGGGTCCAGCCCGCCGCGGGCGACGCGGGCACCGCCCTGGGCGCCGCGCTGCAATTGGCGGCCGAGTTCGGGGAGCGGGTCACCCCGATGCGGGGCGCCGACCTCGGCCGCGAATGGACGGACGCCGAGCTGGAAACCGTGCTGCGCACGGCCAAGGTCCGGTACACGAAATCCAACGACATCGCGGCGGACGTGGCGCAAGCGCTCGCGGAAGACCAGGTGGTGGCCTGGTTCCAGGGCCGGTCCGAATTCGGCCCGCGCGCACTCGGCCACCGTTCGCTGCTCGCTCACCCCGGCCGGTCGGCGAATCTCGAACGCCTCAACGATGTGAAGGGGCGCGAACAGTTCCGGCCGCTGGCACCGATGGTGCTCGCTGACCGGGCGGCCGAGATCTTCGGACGCGGGCCGCTGCCGAGCCCGTACATGCTGTTCGTGCACGACGTCGCGCCGGAGTGGCGAGAGCGGATCCCGGCCGCGACACATGTCGACGGCACCGCGCGGGTACAGACCGTCGATCCCGCCGACAAGCCGGTTTTGGCACGCATGCTGGCGGAGTTCGAGCGGCACACGGGTCTGCCGGTGGTGATCAACACCAGCCTGAACACGGCGGGCAGGCCGATGGTCGATTCACCGCGCGACGCCCTCGAATGCTTCGGTTCGGCACCCATCGATCTGCTCGCCATCGGCTCATTCGTGGTCCGTCGCCCATGAACGGCCCCACCGTGGACTACAGCATCGTGATCCCGACCATGGGCCGGGAAAGTCTTCGCGCGCTGCTCGAGTCGCTGGACACGGCGTCGGGACCGAAACCACGGGAGATCATCGTGGTGGACGATCGGCCCCGAGTCGGGGACCTACCATTGCCCGCGACGGTGTCTTCGGTTCAGGTCATCCGCTCGGGCGGACGCGGACCCGCCGCGGCCAGGAACGCGGGGTGGCGGCATGCCAAAGGAACCTGGATCGCTTTCCTCGATGACGATGTGCTCACCGCGCCGGATTGGCCCGCCCGCTTGGCCGAGGACCTACGTGGTCTCGACGACAACACGGCGGCTTCCACGGCCCGTATCGAGGTTCCGCTGCCGAAGCACCGCAAGCCGACCGACGCCGAACGCGGGATCGCACGGCTGGCCACGGCGCGGTGGATCACGGCGGACATGGCCTATCGCCGGTCCGCGCTGATCGCGGTGGGTGGCTTCGACGAACGGTTCCCGCGGGCGTTCCGCGAGGACGCCGATCTGGCACTCCGGGTCTGCCTCGCGGGTTACGTCATCGCGGCCGGACAACGCGTCACTCGCCACCCGCTTCGCGAATCGGGACCGATGGCCAGTGTCCGAGCACAACGCGGGAACGCCGACAACGCCCTGTTGCGGCGGAAATACGGCGCTCGATGGCGGCAGCGGATCGGCGAAGAGGCCGGACTTCTCCGCCGCCACGCGTTCACTACGGCCGCGGGTGCGGTGGCCATGGCGCTCGGCATCGCGGGCCGTAAACTGCCCGCCCTCGTTTTCGCGGCCATCTGGACGGCGCTGACCGGTGCGTTCGCAGCGCGCCGGATCGCACCCGGACCCCGCACACCCGGCGAGATCGGCCGGATGACGCTGAGCAGCGCGCTGATTCCACCGGCCGCGTGCTGGCACCGACTGCGCGGCGAGCTGCGTCACCGGAACGCGACCCACGCCTCGCCGCTGGCGTTGCTGTTCGACCGCGACGACACCCTCATCATCGATGTCCCTTACCTCGCCGACCCCACCAAGGTCCAGCCGGTGCCGGGAGCCGCCGACGCGCTGCGGAAAGTGCGCGCGGCGGGCATCCAGCTCGGCATCGTGAGCAACCAGTCCGGCGTGGCGCGTGGATTGATCAGCGCCGAACAGCTCGCCGCGGTGAACTCCCGAGTCGAGGATCTGCTCGGACCGTTCGCGACCTGGCAGGTGTGCGTGCACGGCGACGGCGACGGCTGCGGGTGCCGCAAACCGGAGCCGGGCCTGATCCGGCAGGCCGCGGCGGATCTCGGCGTCGACATCGGCAGGTGTGTGGTCATCGGCGACACGGGCGCCGACGTCGCCGCCGCGCAGTCCGCGGGCGCACGCGCGATCCTGGTGCCGACGGCGAGAACTCTTCCCGGCGAGGTGCATCGCGCGCGTCGCGAAGCGACCGTGGCGCGGGATCTGACCGAGGCCGTCCGGCTGGCGATGGCGGGTGTGCCGTGACCGGCCGGGCGCTGGTGGCCCGCATGGACAATTTCGGCGATGTGCTGCTGGCGGGGCCGTGCGTCCGAGCGGTGGCCGCGCAGGTCGATTCGGTGACGCTGCTGGCCGGGCCGCGCGGCCGGGCCGCCGCGGATCTTCTGCCGGGTGTGGAGCGGGTCGTGACGTGGCGCGCGCCGTGGATCGATCTGGAGCCGCCCGCGGTCACGTCGGCGGGCATCGATGCCTTTCTCGAGCGGATACGCGCGCTCCAGGTGGATCTCGCGTTGATCCTCACGTCCTTCCACCAGTCGCCGCTGCCGCTGGCGCTGCTGCTTCGGATGGCCGGTATTCCCTGGATCGGCGCGATCTCGGAGGACTACCCCGGTTCGTTGCTGGATCTGCGCCATCGCGTCGAGGGCGATCCGCCCGAAGCCGAACGGGCGTTGTCGCTCGCCGCGGCGGCCGGCTTCCGGCTGCCGCCCGGCGACGACGGGAAACTCGCTGTGCGGCAGCCGTTGCCGAAGGTCGGCGGGCTCACCGGCGAACCGGGTTACGTGGTTGTGCATCCGGCCGCGTCGGTACCGGCGCGGCAGCCGTCCTCGTCCTGTTCCGCGGCCATCGTCGCCGCTCTGACCAGCGCAGGTCACCGGGTGATCGTGACCGGCGCTCCCGCCGACCGGCCGCTCACCGGCGCCGTCGCGGGCAGACACGGTATCGATCTCGGTGGAGCCACGACCCTGCCCGAACTCGCCGCTGTGCTCCGCGACGCGAGCGTCGTGGTGGCGCCCAACACCGGCCCGGCGCATCTCGCCGCGGCCGTCGGGACACCCGTGGTCTCGCTGTTCGCACCGGTCGTGCCCGCCGAGCGGTGGGCGCCCTACGGCGTGCCGGTGGCCATGCTCGGTGACCAACGCGCGCCGTGCCGCGGCAGCAGAGCCCGGGTCTGCCCGGTGGCGGGGCACCCGTGCCTCGACTCGATCACCCCCGAGCAGGTCGTCACGGTGGCGGAAGAACTCGGTGCGGGCAGACTCACGCGCCTGCGGACAGGAGGTGTGGGGTGATCGAGGACCATTTCGCGGCTTTGCATGCGGCGCTGGACCGCACCAGTCGCTTCGCACCCGATATCCGCAGATGGGGCAGGCAACTCGCGGTCGTGCTCGCCAACGGTGGACGGTTGCTCGCCTGCGGCAACGGCGGCAGCGCCGCGGAAGCACAGCACCTGACCGGTGAGCTGGTCGGCCGCTTCCGCAACGAGCGCCGTCCGTTCTCGGCGATCGCGCTGCACGCCGACACCTCGGCGGGTACCGCGATCATCAACGACTACGGCGAGACCGAACTGTTCGCGCGCCAGGTCCGCGCGCACGGCAGGCCCGACGACATCCTCGTCTTGTTGTCCACCAGCGGCACCAGTCACAACGTGGTCGCCGCGGCGAAAGCGGCGCACGACATCGGCGTCATCACGTGGGCCATGACCGGGCCCGCGCCCAATCCGCTCGCGGCGCTGTGCGACGACGCCGTCGCCGTGGACGCGCCCACCACGGCCACCGTGCAGGAAGTGCATCTGGTCTTGGTGCACGCTCTGTGCTCGGCGCTCGACGATGCACTGGGGGTACCGACATGAAGCCGTTGGTCGTGGTCGGCGACAGCATTCTGGACGTCGACATCGAAGGCGTCGCGGAGCGGTTGTCGCCCGAGGCGCCCGTGCCCGTCGTGGACGTGGAACACCAGTGGATACGCCCGGGTGGTGCCGGGCTGGCCGCCGCGCTGGCCGCGCAGTCGGTCGCCGAGGTCTCGCTCATCACGGCGACGGCCGACGACCACGACGGCCGCATCCTCACCCGGCTCCTCGACCAGCACGTTCGAGTCGTTCCGATCGCGCTGCGCGGCAAGACGGTTCGCAAGGCCCGCGTCCGCGCCGCGGGACAGTCGCTGTTGCGAATGGACACCGGCGACGGCACCGCGGACGGCGGCTCGGTGAGCGCCGCGGTCACCAGGACACTGCGGGCGGCCGGGGCAATCCTCGTCGCGGACTACGGCCGGGGTGTCGCCGCGCATCCCCGGATCCGGAGCCTGCTCACCGAACTGGCTCGGTCGGTACCGGTGGTGTGGGATCCGCACCCGCGCGGCCCCATGCCGACGCCGGGAGCACAACTGGTCTCGCCGAACCTGAAAGAGGCACGCCAGTTCGCGCCGGGATATGTCGAACCCGACGAGTTGGCGAAGGTGCTGCGAGACGAGTGGGCAGCGGATTCCGTCGCGGTTACCACCGGTGCGGGCGGAGCGGTCCTGGCCAATGGAAAACGGCTCACTGTGGTTCCGGTACCCCCCGACGTCCGTCTCGCCGGGCATTCCGGTTCCGACACCTGCGGCGCGGGTGACCGATTCGCCTCGGCCGCGACCGCCGCACTGTTCGGCGGCTCCACGGTCGCCGACGCGGTGTCGCACGCGGTCGACGCGGCGGCCAGGTTCGTCGCGGCGGGCGGCGCGGCCACGTTGTCCACGTGCGACAGCACGGCCGTGGCCACGGCGGTGCCGACCGACACGAACGAG
This sequence comes from Nocardia sp. NPDC004718, assembly GCF_053601535.1. Classification (NCBI taxonomy): domain Bacteria; kingdom Bacillati; phylum Actinomycetota; class Actinomycetes; order Mycobacteriales; family Nocardiaceae; genus Nocardia; species Nocardia sp. NPDC004718. The sequence continues at coordinate 20,563 of NZ_JBSGCA010000019.1, read as the reverse complement.
TCGGCGTTCGAGGTGGCGGCGCGGATCAGGGCGCGTGGCGGCCGACTCGTCGCCACCGGTGGCTGTTTCGATCTGCTGCATCCCGGCCATGTGAGCCTGCTGCGCCAGGCTCGCGCCATGGGTGACGCCTTGGTGGTCTGCCTCAACTCCGATGCGTCGGTGCGGCGCCTGAAAGGACCGCGCCGGCCGATCGTGACCGCACGGGACCGTGCCCGGCTGCTCGTCGAATTGTCCTCGGTCGACGCCGTCGTCGTGTTCGACGAATCCTCGCCGAGCGCACTGCTGGACCGCCTTCGCCCCGATGTGTGGGTCAAGGGCGGCGACTACTCCGGCGTTGATCTCCCCGAGGCCGCGGTCGTTCGCGGTTACGGCGGCGAGATCGCGCTGATCCCCACTGTTCCCGGTTACTCGACTACACAACTGGTCACCGCGAGCCAGGTCGGCGGCTGACCCGAGAACTCAAGGAGCGCGATGCGAACCCTCGGCAATGTCCTGATCACCGGTGGCGCTTCCGGGCTCGGCGCGGCGGTCACCGCCGCCGTCCGCGCGAACGGGGGCCGCCCCTACGTGATCGACCGGGTGGAGCCCGAGACACCCGTCGATTTCGTGCGTGCCGATCTCGCCGACACCGTCGCCGCCGAACAAGCCGTGCACGAGATCGTCGAACGCACGGGCGGCCGGATCGACGGCGTGTTCACCGCGGCGGGGACCGACGCCTGCGGCCCACTGGACCAAGTGCCGACGAAGAAATGGGAATACGTGGTCCAGGTCAATCTGTTCGGCACCGCCGCCGTGATTCGTGCCGCCCTTCCGGCGCTGCGGGAGAGCAAGGGAACGGTCGTGACGTGTGCTTCCACCCTGGGCATCAAGGCGGTCGGTCATGCGACCGCCTATTGCGCGTCGAAATTCGGCGTCGTGGGCTTCACCAGGGCGCTCGCCGCCGAAACGGCGGGCAGCGTGGGGGTGACCCTGCTCATCCCGGGCGGGATGCACACGGCGTTCTTCGACGACCGCGACGAGCAGTACAAGCCGCCGCCCGACGCGAAACTCAACCAACCTCAGGACGTCGCCGACGCGGTGGTCTTCGCGCTCCGGCAGCCGCCGGGCTGCGAGGTCAGGGAGATGGTCGTGTGCGCCTCGGAAGAGGGATCGTGGCCCTGACGCGCACGATCCTGGTGCTGCGGGCACTCGGGCTCGGCGACCTGCTGACCATCGTGCCCGCCTTGCGTGGGATCAGAAGCGCCCACCCCGGCCACCGGGTGGTGCTCGCGGCGCCGGAAGCGCTGCGTGACCTCGTCGGACTCATCGACGCGGTCGACGAACTGCTGCCGACGGCGGGACTGGGTGCGCTTCGATGGCCCACGGCGCCACCGAGTCTCGCGGTCAACCTGCACGGCAAAGGACCGGAGAGCATCCGCGATCTGCTGGCGGCAGGCCCGGACGCGCTACTGACCCACCACAATCCGGAATTTCCCGACCTGCCCGGCCCCGCGTGGCGCGACGACGTGCACGAGGTGGATCGCTGGTGCCGGCTGCTGGAATACGGTGGGATCGACGCCGATCCCACCGCACTGCTGCTGCCGGCCCCACCGCGACCCGCCCCCGAGTCGAATGCGGTCGTGATCCATCCCGGCGCGGCGTATCCCGCACGGCGCTGGCCGTCCGAACGCTTCGCGCGAGTGGCGCGTGAACTCGGCACCGACGGTCATCGAGTGGTGATCACCGGGAGCAGGGACGAAATGCGCTTGGCCAACGCGGTCGCCGAGAAGGCCGGGCTACCGCCCTCGGCGGTGTACGCGGGACGCACCGATCTGACCGAACTCGCCGCACTGGTGGCCGACGCGGCTCTGGTCGTGTGCGGTGACACCGGCGTCGGGCATCTCGCCACCGCGTTCGGCACACCGTCGGTGGTGCTGTTCGGGCCCACGCCCCCGCACCGGTGGGGGCCGCCCGCGGACGCGGAACGCCACATCGCGCTGTGGGCCGGGACCGTCGGCGACCCGCACGCCGATTATCCGGATCCGGGCCTGCTCATGGTGCGACCCGAACATGTGCTCACCGTCGCGACCGACTTGCTCGGACAGCGGGTCCGCCATGGGTAGTCACGTCGGCGTGGTTGGCGCCGGCTATGTGGGGCTCACCAGCGCCGCATGCCTCGCCCACCTCGGACACCACGTGATCTGCGTCGACAACGACGAAGCCAAAGTGGCGGCGCTGCGTACGGGTGCGGTCGCGATCGTCGAGCCCGGGCTGCCGGAACTGGTCCGCGAGGGACTGGAGGAAAATCGGCTGGTCTTCACATCGGACGCGCAAGCGCTGCACGAATGCGAAGTGGTCCTGTTGTGCCTTCCCACGCCCATGGGCACCGGCGGTACGGCCGACCTCGGCGTACTCGAGGACGCGCTGAGGACATTGGCCACCGTCCTGCCGCCGGACTGTGTGCTCGTCACCAAATCCACCGTCCCGGTGGGGACGGCGGCGCGGATTCCCGCCCTGTCCGGTCTCGCGGGCACGGCGGTGGTCAGCAACCCCGAATTCCTCCGGGAGGGCCACGCGGTCGAGGATTTCCTGCGCCCCGACCGGGTTCTCCTCGGCGCGGCCGAGCACGATGGGGAGTCGGCCGACCGTGTCGCAGCGCTCTACGCCGGGACAGGCGCACCGGTGCTGCGTTCCGACTCTGCCAGCGCCGAACTGGCCAAGTACGCCAGCAACGCGTTTCTCGCGGTGAAGCTCTCGTTCGTCAACACACTGGCCGAACTGTGCGAACGAGTCGGCGCCGACATCACCAAGGTCACCGGCGCGATGGGGATGGACGACCGGATCGGTCCCGCCTTTCTCGCTCCAGGCCCCGGCTGGGGCGGCTCGTGCCTGCCCAAGGACACGCGCGCGCTCCTGCGTGCCGCGGAAGCATGGGGTGTGGACTTCGCCATGGTTCGCAATGCCTTGCAGGCCAACGACCGCCAGCAGGCGATGGTGCTGCGCAAGATCCGCCGCGCGGTCACCGATTCGGTCGACGGCTCGCTGGCCGGAACCCGGATCGGCGTGCTCGGCCTCGCGTTCAAAGCCGGAACCGGCGACCTGCGCGACTCCCCCGCCGTCGCGGTCGCGCGGCAGCTGACCCGGCACAGCGCCACGGTCACCGCCTACGACCCGTGTGTGCCGGCGGGCACCCCGGGTCTCGACGGAATCCGCGTGGTGGACGACCCCTACCTGGTGGCGAAAGACGCCGGCGCGATAGTGATCCTCACCGAGTGGCCCGAATTCCGGTCGCTCGACTGGGCGAAACTCGCGACCGACGTCGACCGAGCCGTCATCGTCGACACGAGAAACCTTCTCGACGAGCGCCTGCTCATCGACACCGGATTCACGGTGCTGGGCAACGGCACCACCCGCGCTTCCGCGGACGGACCGGGGCGGTGACGGTCGACCTCACCGGCCACCCCATCGTGGTTCCCGATCACGGGTGTTCCCGCTGCCACTGCCGTAGGTAGGCGCGGCTGTAGTCGTTGCCGGACGGTGCACGCGACATCTCGGCCGATGAGCCCGGCACAGCGCGCCGGCCGTTGATGCCGCACACTGCTCCCATGACGACGCCCGAATCGCGAACCGGATCGATGTTCCGGTGGACTCCGGTCGCCACCGGCGCTGTGATCGCGCCCGGCGAGCGATTGACCTGGCCGCGCACCATCGGGATCGGATTGCAGCATGTGGTGGCGATGTTCGGCGCCACCTTCCTGGTGCCGGTCCTCACCGGTTTCCCACCGTCGACGACGCTGCTGTTCTCCGGGGTCGGCACCCTGCTGTTCCTGGTGATCACCCGCAACCGGCTGCCGAGCTATCTGGGTTCGAGTTTCGCGATCATCGCTCCGGTCCTGGCGGCCACCGCCTCCGACGGAATGGGTGCGGCGCTGGGCGGGATCGTCGTGGTGGGCGTCGTACTGATCGTCATCGGCGCGGTGGTGCACTTCGCCGGCACCCACTGGATCGAAGCGCTGATGCCGCCGGTCGTCACCGGCACCATCGTCGCCCTGATCGGGCTGAACCTGGCGCCGACCGCCAAGACCAATTTCGAGAAGGACGCGATCACCGCGACGGTCGTGCTCATCCTGCTGATCCTGTGTCTGGTGCTCTTTCGCGGGTTGCTCGGCCGGCTGGCGATCGTCACCAGTGTCGTGCTCGGCTATCTGCTCGCGCTCGCCCGCGGCGAGGTCGACACCGCGGGGATCGGGAAGGCCTCCTGGGTCGGCCTGCCCGACTTCCACGCACCGAGCTTCCACCTCTCGGTAATCCCGATGTTCGTGCCGGTGGTCCTGGTGCTCGTGGTCGAGAACATCGGGCACGTCAAGTCGATCACCACGATGACCGGTATCGACTACGACCGGCGCATGGGCCGCGCGCTGGCGGCCGACGGCCTGGCGACCGTACTGGCAGGCAGCGGCGGCGGTTCGGCGACCACCACGTACGCGGAGAATATCGGCGTGATGGCCGCGACGAAGGTGTACTCCACCGCCGCGTACTGGGTGGCCGGCGCCGCGGCGATCGCGCTCAGCCTGTCACCGAAGGTGGGAGCCGTGATCGCCGCCATCCCGGCCGGGGTGCTCGGTGGCGTGACGACGGCACTCTACGGCTTGGTCGGAATCCTCGGCGTGCACATCTGGGTGAGCAACCGCGTGGACTTCGGCAAGCCGATCAACCAGTTCACCGCGGCCATCCCGCTGGTCATCGGCATCGCCGACTTCACATGGGCAATAGGCGAACTCGACTTCGGCGGCATCACGCTGGGCGCCGTCGCCGCGCTGGTGATCTACCACGCCATGCGGCTCATCGGGGGATGGCGCGGGACGGTCGTCCCTGACAACGCCCACGGGGTGAGGAAGCCGGTGGAACCGACGGATCGGTGACCGTCGGTGATTGCGGGCAACAGCCGCTCGATTCCGGCGCGGAGTTTCTCGGTCGACATCGGCGCCGCGCCGTAGGTCAGGTAGCGCAGGGACCGGTGCCGCCGTCTTCAGTTCCGCTACAGATGATTTTCCTTTCGATTCGGAAGTCATCGATGCGGTCCGATCGACACTGGCCCGCGCCGAAGGCGGTGCGGAGCCGTATCGACCTCGCGGGACGGCAGGAATCGTCGCTAAGGGCGCTCACCGATCGGCTGGTGATCCGCCAGGAGTCGACTGCCGAGGAAATCCAGTACTCGGTGGAGGGCGGCCTGGGTAGGTTGGCCCGGTTCGTCGATGAGGTGTTCGGTCAGGACCGAGTGCGGATCGAGCACGGCGTCCGGGTTGGCGGCGGCGTCGTCGAGTTCGATCGCGATGAACGCCTCGCCGAGTTGGTCGCGCAGGAAGTCGAATCGTTCGGCCGGAGAACGTCGATCCCCGCAGAATCGCAGGCCCATGACCGAAAGTCCGTCGGCGCAACGTCGTTTGACGCGGGCGAGGTCCGAAGCGGACAGGTCGATGGAGTATTTCTGTCGCGAGGTGAAACCCAACGGCAACCCCGGCTGGGACAGCACGGGCGCGATCAGACGGTCGTCGACCGCCATGGCGAGGGCGAATCCACCGGTGAAGCACATCCCGACGGCACCGACACCCGGCCCGCCGCAGCGGCGGTGCTCGTGTTCGGCCAGCGCCCGCAGCCAGTGCACGACCGGTGAGGTGCGGCCGGTGGCCAGCACCACGAACTCCCGGCTGACGCAGATCGGCCCGAGCTGACCGGCGACGTTCGCCAACGCGGAGACCAGCCCGTGCGCGGCGGGGCTGGGGTCACGACCCGGATTGCCGTACAGGTGCGGCACCACCGCCGTGCACCCCAAACCCGCGACGCGGCGGGCGAAGTCGAACACCTCGGGTGAGATGCCCGGGAATTCCGCCATGACGATTACGGCGGGACCGGCGCCTTGGCGGAAAAGTGCGCGGGTCTTGCCGTCGTAGGTGAACGAATCGTGCTCGAAGTCGTGAAGATCGTCGTCGCTCATGTGTAGCCCTTCTCGTGAACGGGCCCTCACTATCTACCGGCCGGACTCGCCGGTTATAGGAAAAATGTTCCCCGATGCGCCCGGAGTCACCGCTGTCCCTCGACAGCGCCGTCGATGAACAGCGGCGTCGACGAGACCGAGACCGAAGCACTCCCCCTGATCGGCAATGCCGCGCCGCTCCCAGACGACCAGCGCCGGAGTACCGTGATTCCGCTCGACTTCGAACAAGTACAAGTCGGGACGATCGGTGACGGTGATCCGCCGAACCCGGGTGGCGCCGTCGAGCAGGCGTGCCATCGGCTCGAAGGTGTCGGCGGCCGGATGCCGCCGACCGATGGTTCCGCCCGCACTGTCCAGAAGCTGGAGTTCGCCGAACATCAGCGCACCCGCGGCACGGCTGTCGCGAGCGAGTGCGTCGGGGTGATGGTCCGGATGTGCAGGACGACGTCGAACCAGTCGCCCAGTCCGGCACCGGCGATGTGATGATCGACGTCGCGGTCAGGGTGGTAGGTCCCGATGATGAGGCGGAGCTTCGCGGGCCGATGCAGCCATTGCCGAACCGCGCCCGCGGGTGCGGTCCGCAGATCGAGCAGGTAATTGCCGAGTTCGGGTTGGTCGAGCACAGTGTCGGCGAAGCCCTCCGCCGGAGCGGGCACAGCCAGGTCGGAGCGGAGGTTGCCGTGATGAAAGGTGAGCGCGACCGACAGATAGCCGGTTCCGAAGCGGTCACGGAGCAGAGATCCCGTGCTCGGAAACCGTTGTGCCATAGCGGCAACGGTGAGCTCTCGCGCGACGGCGGTGTTGGACACTCCTTCCCAGTACACGATCCGGTGCCCGGTGCGGTCGCGCCAGTCCACGATGCGGCGAGCGGCATCGACGGATTCGGCGGCGAAGTCACGGCGGCCCGAGGCGGTGCTGTTCTCGTGGTACCGCACGATGAGGCGAGCCGCGTCCAAGACTTCGGGCGTGTCGGCGGCGCCCGGCAACGACTCGACCAGCGTCAGCGCGTCTCCGGCGTGGTCGGCGAACGGGCGCCCGGGGTGGGTGCCGTTCGCGCGCTGTATGTGCTCTCCCAGCCGATGGGCTGTCACAATCGGGTCGTAGTGCGATCTGAGATCGGTGATCCTCTGCGGCGCCACTCTTTCCACGAACCGTGTCACGCGCTCGTAGTGCGCAGGTTTGGCGGCCTCGGGCGCCAGGCCGAACAGGCGTACCGGATCGTGCGGATGCGCACGATTGAACTCGCGCGCCCACTCCAGAACCGCGATTGTCTCGGCGGTGCGCCACGGCACCCACGCATCGCCCAGAATTGCCCGGACGTCCCCGGCACCCGTCCGCGCGTATTCGTCCATGGCCGCCACGACGGATTCGTCATCGAGCAGGGCGAGCGCCCGAAAACCTAGCGTTTCCACGAACAGTCGCAATATCCGGTGTGCGGTCACGGACAGTTCGTGCCCCGCGCGGGTCGTCGCGCCGACTCCGACGACGACCGTGCCGTCAGCCCGGTCGGCCAACGCCGCCAAGTCCATGAGCGACCCATCGGCGTCGATCGTCGCGAGGGGGCGGGCGCAGTCGCGGATCCAGCGCGTCACGTGCGCGGAGTCGTGCGTCTCATCCGACATGACCTTCTCCTCGGCGAACGGGCCCGCCGGACCTGGCGCGGCGGAGCGCTATCGAAAAATACCTTTGCGATCAAAGACATTTACCTTTGATCGCAAAGGTACTTTCGGGATGGAGCGGATGTCAATTGCCGAATCGCGGTCACCGATCCGTCCGTCTCCTGTCTACCGCGACCAACGCGCCGTGATGACGTGGGCCGCGCCGGAGCGCAGGAAGGGCCGATCGCGTGAGCCGAGCCGAGGATCGGCGTCATGACCGATGGCGGGCGTCGACAGCTTCTCAGGATTACCCGGCGGCGCGATCCGCGGGCGTCGCACGATGCGCTGTCGATTTTCCGGTGAGGGTCAGCAACTCGCCGAACACATCGGCTCCGATCTCGGCGAACGACCGCCGCTCGTCTTCGCGAATCCATTGCGTGAAAGCGATCCCGAACACCGTGATGCAAGACTCCGCCGCCAGCCTCGCCGCGAGGTCGTCGACGCCTCGCGCGCGCAGGGCGTCGGCGACCGTCGTGGCGAGACCTGCGAGCTTGTGCCGCTCGCGTTCCTGTAGTGCGGGGTTCTGATCGATCACGAATTGTCGCGTCCGGGAGTCCGACCGGCGTTCGTCGGGAAAGAACGACGCTACGGACTGCAGCGCGGAGGCGGCGATGTCGATCGCGGACGCGTCCTGGGGTGCGGCGGCCACGCCGGTGACGAACGCTTCGACCAGTAAGCCCTGTCCGCGGAAGAGAACCTCTCGCTTGTCACTGAAGTGACGGAAGAACGTGCGTTCGGTCAGACCGGCGGCCTGGGCGATCTCCGTGGCGGTGGTCTGCTCGAAGCCCCGGGTGGCGAACAGTTCGAGCGCGGCGTGCCGCAGCCGCTCCGCAGCCCCAGGTTCCCAACGTGCCATGTCGCCAAGTGTAGTGATGACAGCTACTGACATGAAGGAGTAGGGTGATGTCTGTGACTGACGTCAGTCACAGACATCACCTCGTGCAGATCACTCCCCGCTCGGCGGCGGAGTGGACGAAGGAGTTCACGTCATGCATGTTTTCGTCACCGGAGCCTCTGGATGGATCGGCTCCGCCACCGTCGCCGACCTGCTCGCCGATGGCCATGAGGTCACCGGACTGGCCAGATCCGACGGATCCGCCGCAGCCCTCGAGGCGAAAGGCGCCCAGGTCCGCCGCGGCGACCTGGACGACCTCGACAGCATCCGCTCCGGAGCCGAGGCGGCCGACGCGGTCATTCATCTGGCGAACAAACACGATTGGTCCGACCTCGCCGCATCCAACGCGGCCGAGCGAGCCGCCGTTCAGACCATCGGCGACGCGCTCGCCGGCACCGGCCGCCCCTTCCTGCTCGCGTCGGGCGTCGCCGCCCTCAGCCAGGACAGGCCCGCGACGGAGGCCGACCCGTCTCGGTTCCACGGCCCCGACTCGCCGCGCGGAGGAAGCGAGAACTTGGCGCTCGAGTACGTCGACCGCGACGTGCACACCGTGAGCCTGCGTTTCGCGCCGACCGTGCACGGCGCCGGCGACCACGGTTTCATCGCGACCCTCGCCGCGATCGCCCGCCGGACCGGCGTCTCCGGCTATCCCGGCGACGGCGCCAACCAGTGGGCCGCGGTCCATCGATCCGACGCCGCCCGACTGGTCACGCTCGGCCTCGGCAAAGCCCCGGCGGGAGCTCGCCTGCACGCCGTCGCCGAAGAGGGCGTGCCGAGCCGCGTGATCGCCGAGGCGATCGGCCGAGCACTGGACCTGCCCGTGACCTCCATCGCCCCTGCGGACATCCAAGGTCATTTCGGGTGGATCGGCGCGTTCTTCGCGATGGAGCTCTCGGCAACCAGCGAGGCGACGCGAGAGCTGCTGGGCTGGACACCTACCGGACCGACCCTCATCGAGGACCTCGACGCCGGCGCCTACACGGCGCACTGATCGGCCGCCACAAGTTCATGCCGTCGCCGGGGCGGTTCCACTGGCGAGCCTTCCCCCATGGTCACCGGTAGCCTCCCCGACCCAGCACCCCCTGTGGCGATCTGCAACAGTTTTCGCGCATCCCGATGAAGGGAAACCTCCGATGCCACGGCCACCCCCGAGCGAGGATGGACATCCGGCTCCGGCAGCGCGCGTTCGAGCACTGCGCAGGGTCGATCACCGGGGCACGATGCTCTTGGCGCCCACCATGCGCACGAGGCTGAGGATCGGAAGCCCGATCACCAAATGTTCGATCCCGGTGGAGATGCCGACCCAGAGGTCGCTGGACAGTGCCAGAGGAATGATCACCGCCGCGGCGGTCAGAATGCCCACGATCCAGCCGAAGAACAACTCCGGCGACGGAGTGCCCAGGCGCAGCAGATACCACAGCACCCCGCCCAACAGCGCACAGATGAATGCCACCACGGCGAACCAGTACGCGTCCTGGGCCATCGGGTTCCACACCCCGAACTTGCCGCTCTCGCTCACCCGGGTGGCGATGATCTCGATGATCCAGGCGCACAACCACGCCGCGAGCGCGGTCACCACCGCCGCGGCGATCACACCGCCGACGAACATGCCGATATTGACGTCCGGCTCCTGCCGCGACCGAGGTTGCCTCTCGGGGCGTTCGGAGAGCTGATATGCGCCCTGTCCCTGGTCCTGGCCGTATCCGGACGCCTGGTCGTATCTGTGATCCTGGCCGTATCCGTGTTCCTGGGCGTACCCGCGTTCCTGGCCGTACCCCGAAGCCTGGCTGTACCCGCGATCCTGGCCATACCCGGAGGACCTGCCGTTTCCGGGATCCTGGCCGTACCCGGGATCACGGTAATCGCCCGGCTGATAACCGGCTTCATAACGTGCGGTGTGCTGGTCGCGCGGATTCATGGGATTCAACCGCCGATCACCTCCGTGGAGAGCTTGCGTGTGCGTCGAGTGTAGGGCGGGACTGCAAGGGCCGCTGCCCCCTACCCAATTCCGTTAAGCCCACTCGCCACAGGCAGGCCGGCGCCGCCATGGCGGAGATCGGTTACGTGCGGACTCGATGGGGGGCCTGAGGATCGCCGTAGCGGGCGGCGCCGCGCGGTGATACGCCACGGGCCTGGGCGAGTTCGAGCGCCCCGCCCGCTACCGAGAGTCGGCGAAAGATCATGGCCGCCGATGCTTGCCGGTTCCCGGCCGATCGCACCCCAGCACGATCCGCAGTGCGGAAAGTTCAGGCGACGACCGTCCGTTGCGGGACGCCGACGTATTCGCTCAGCGGCCGGATCAACGCGTTCGATTCGCCCTGCTCGATGATGTGGGCGGTCCAGCCGGTGATGCGGCTCATCACGAAGATCGGGGTGAACACCTCGATATCGAAACCGAGCAGGTAGTAGGCGGGGCCGGTCGGGAAGTCGAGATTCGGTTCGATGCCGGTGGCCTCGCGCATGGTGCGCTCGAGGACCTCGTATATACGCACCCACTTCTGGCCGTCGGTCGCCGCGGCGATATCCAGGAAAGCTTTCTTCATGGTGGGGACACGGGAGTCACCGTTCTTGTAGACGCGGTGGCCGAAGCCCATCACCTTCTCCTTGCGGGCCAGCTTGTTACGCAACCATCCCTGGGCCAGCGCGGGGTCGTCGATCTCCAGCATGTCGTGCATGACGGCTTCGTTCGCGCCGCCGTGCAGGGGCCCTTTCAACGCGCCGATGGCGGCGGTGACGGCGCTGTATATGTCCGACTGCGTGGAGGTGACGACGCGGGCGGCGAAGGTGGAGGCATTGAAGCTGTGCTCGGCGTAGAGGATCAACGACACTTCGAACGCGTCCACCAGCTCGCGCGACGGGATGGTCCCGAAGCACATGTTCAGGAAGTTCTCCGCGTACCCCAGGTGGGAATGCGGTGCGATCGGGTCCAGGCCGTGGCGACGGCGATGGTCGGCCGCGACGATGGTCGGCAGCACCGCGAACATGCGAAGCGCTTTGGCGCGGTTGGCATTCGCCGAATTGTCGTCTTCGGCCGGGTCTTCCGCGCCGAGGTAACTGATGGCGGTGCGGACCACATCCATCGGGTGGCAGGTGTCGGGCAACTTGGCCACCAGCGACAGCAGTGACCGGTCGGCCCGGCGGGACGCGCGTTCTCGCTGCTGGAACCGCTCCAGTTCGGCGTCCGAGGGCAACTCGCCGTACCAGAGCAGATACGCCACTTGCTCGAAACCGCAGTGTGCGGCCAGATCCTGCACGGCGTAACCACGGTAGGTCAGAGAGTTGGTTTCCGGCACCACCTTCGAGATGGCCGTGGTGTCGACGACGACGCCTGCCAGGCCTTTGGATATGGTCGGTACCGCGGTCTGCGGCCCACCCGTCGCCCGGCCACCGCCCCCCATCGAATGGCTTCGCGATGATGCGGTGTTCATCACTGGTTCCTTCCCAGAGTGAAATCGAAGATGCCGGAATCGAATTCGTTGTATCGCTCGTATTGGAGAAGCTCGTACAGGCGAGAGCGGGGCTGCATTCGATCGAGCAAGCCCGATTGCGTGCCCTGCTCGAAGATCTCCCGCAACCCGGCTTCGGCAGCGAACATCGCCAACCGCAGGGTGGACACCGGGTAGATCACCGCGTTGTAGCCGATCCGCTCCAGTGTCGCCGCCGGGATGAGTTCGGACTTACCGAACTCGGTCATATTCGCCAGCAATGGCATCGGCACCGCGGCCCGGAACTTCTCGAAATCCGCGACGGTGCGCAACGCCTCGGTGAAGATCAGATCCGCGCCCGCCTCGGCGTAGGCCCCGGCCCGATCGATCGCGGCGTCGATGCCTTCGATCCCGGCGGCGTCGGTGCGCGCGCAGAGCACGAAATTCGGATCCCGCCGGGCGGACACCGCCGCCCGGAGCCTGCGCACCATCTCCTCGACCGGCACCACAGCCTTGCCGTCGAGATGACCGCACCGTTTCGGATTCACCTGATCCTCGAGGTGGCAGCCCGCGATTCCGGCGTCTTCCAGCAGCGAGACCGTGCGCGCGGCGCTCATCGGCTCGCCGAAGCCGGTGTCGGCATCGATGAGCACCGGCAGATCGGTCACGCGCGCGATCTGCCGACCGCGCTGCGCTACCTCGGTCGAGGTGGTGAGCCCGATATCCGGCAGCGCCAGATCGGCCGAGACCACGGCGCCGGAGACATACACGCCTTCGAAGCCGATTTCTTGAATCAGCTTGGTCACCAGCGGATTGAACGCACCCGGGAAACGCTGGATCGTTCCGGAGGCCAGGCCAGCGCGGAACGCGGCGCGTTTGTCGGCGGCCGGCGTGGCCGCGGCCAGCAGACCGGTCATCAGAACAGTCCCTTCGGCGATTTCGGCGCCCGCGCGAGTACCTCGTCGGAGACGGTGAAGTTCAACTGACCCAGTTCCTCGGCGGACAGCTGCGGGGTGCGCTGGGCCACGTCGAGGAAGCGGTCCTGCTCGCCCGCGTCGATCACGCCCTCGGCCAGCATCCGGAACTTGGCGATGTACTGGTCGCGGGTGAACGGCCGCGCGCCGAGCGGGTGCGCGTCGGCGACCGCGAGTTCGTCGACGATCACCTCGCCGCTCTTCAGCGTGACCTCGGCACGGGCGCCGAACGCCTTCTCGTTCGGATCGGTGGAGTGATAGCGCCGGGTCCACTCCGGGTCCTCGGCGGTCGAGATCTTGCGCCACAACTCGACGGTGTCGGGCCGCCGCGCACGTTCGGGCGCGTAGGAGCGCTCGTGGTGCCAGGTGCCGTCCTGCAGGGCGACGGCGAAGATGTACATGACGGAGTGATCGAGGGTTTCGCGGGACGCCGTCGGGTCGAACTTCTGCGGATCGCCCGATCCGGTGCCGATCACCACGTGCGTGTGGTGGCTGGTGTAGAGCACGATCGAGGCGATCCGGTCCAGGTCGCCGATCCGCTCACGCAACCGGCGCGCCAGGTCGATCGGCGCCTGGCTCTGGTATTCGGCGGAGTGCTCCTTGGTGTAGGTATCGAGGATGCCGCGCTTGGGTTCACCCGGGCCGGGCAGCGGCACCGGATATTCCTTGTCGGGGCCGCCCAGCAGCCAGGCGATGACGCCGTCCTCCCCTTCCCAGATCGGCGACGGCGCGCCTTCACCGCGCAGGGCACGATCGACCGCTTCCACCGCCATCTTCCCGGCGAAAGCGGGTGCGTAGGCCTTCCAACTGGAGATTTCTCCCTTGCGCGATTGCCGGGTGGCGGTGGTGGTGTGCAGTGCCTGACCGATGGCTTGATAGATGGTCTCGGTGTCCAGGCCGAGCAGCGTGCCGATACCGGCGGCGGCGGACGGGCCGAGGTGGGCGACGTGGTCGATCTTGTGCTCGTGCAGGCAGATCGCCCGCACCAGGTCCACATGGATCTCGTATCCGGTCGCCAACCCGCGGATCAGATCCCGCCCGCCGCGTCCGGCATGCTGGGCTACCGCCAGGATCGACGGGATGTTGTCGCCGGGGTGGGAGTACTCCGCGGCCAAGAACGTGTCGTGGAAATCCAGTTCGCGCACGGCCACGCCGTTCGCCCAGGCCGCCCACTCCGGCGAGCATCGGCCGTCGACGCCGAAGACGGTCGCGCCCGGCTGGTACGGGTGCGCCAGCGCCTGGGCGCGCGCGTTGGCCACCGGACGACGCGTCACCGACGCCGCCGCGACCGCCGCGTTGTCGACGATCCGGTTGACGATCATCTCCTCGGTCTCCGGAGCGACCGCCACCGGGTCCGCGGCAACCTCGGCGATCCGCCACGCGAGGTGCTCCTCGCGGGGGAAGTGCTCAGCGGAGCGGCGCGTGCGGACGAGGTGGTCTTTCACGACGGAAGCCTCCAGATCATCGATTTCCGGGTTGCTTTTCGCACGTTACACACGCTCACGCAACCGGGAAATCCGTTACCAATGCCGAATTTTGCGTACCGCAATCAGCAAATTTGTGGAAATTGCGAAATCTCGTGGTGCTACATTCGCGAGCATGCAGAAGATGTATGCGGGCGGACGGCTGCGTGCACTGCGCGAGCAACGCGGCTTGTCGCAATCCGGCCTGGCGAAGGCGCTCGCGCTGTCGGTCAGCTACGTCAACCAGCTGGAGAACGATCAGCGGCCCCTGACGGTGCCGGTGCTGCTACGCCTGAATTCCACCTTCGATCTCGACATGGGGTTCTTCGCCGCCGACACCGACGCGCGACTGCTGGCCGACCTGCACGACGTCTTCGCCGACGATCCCGACGGCGCGACGGTGTCCACCGCCGAACTCGACGACCTGGTCTCCCGGGTGCCCGCCGCCGCCCGCGTCTTGCTGAGCCTGCACCGGCGTCTGCGTGGCGCGACCGAACAACTCGAACGATTCTCCGCGGGCATCGAACGCCCCGCGGCCGACCCCGGTCGTGCCATGCCGTACGAGGACGTGCGCGATTTCTTCTACGACCACCGCAACCACATCCCCGAACTCGACCAGGCCGCCGAACAACTCTTCACCGGCCACGGTCTGTGCATCGGCGGCCTCGACCTGCAACTGAGCAAACTCCTGCGCGAGCAGCACGGCATCACGGTCGCGATCAGATCCGACGACCCACACCGCCCCGGCCCCAAACGCGTCTACGACCCCGAAGCAGGCCGTATCATGCTCGCCCGCAGGCTCTCCGCCGGTCAGCGCGCCTTTCAACTCGCCACACAGCTGGCATTTCTCACCCAGACCGCGACCATCGATGCGTTGACCGCGAGGGTGGAGTCGATGGCGGCCGAATCGCGCGAGCTCCTGCGGGTGGGGTTGGCGAACTACTTCGCCGGGGCGCTGATCCTGCCCTACACCCGGTTCCGGGACGCCGCCGAAGAGCTGCGCTACGACGTCGATCTGCTGTCGGCGATGTTCGAGGTCGGCTTCGAGACCGTCTGCCACCGCCTGTCCACACTGCAACGCCCTGGACGGCGCGGAGTCCCGTTCTTCTTCGTACGCACCGACCGCGCGGGCAACATCTCCAAACGCCAATCCGCGACCGCGTTCCATTTCTCCCGGGTCGGCGGCAGCTGCCCGCTGTGGGTCGTCCACGAAGCCTTCACCACACCCGGTCGGATCCGTACCCAGATCGCCGAGATGCCCGACGGACGCAAATACCTCTGGCTGGCCCGAACCACCGACGAGAGCACCCCCGGATATCTCTCTCCCAGAAGGGATTTCGCGATCGGGCTGGGATGCGATCTGGCCTACGCCGACAAGCTCGTCTACTCCCACGGCCTGCCGATCCACGACGACACCTCCGCGGTGCCCATCGGCGCGGGCTGCAAGATCTGCGAACGCCCCGACTGCGCCCAGCGCGCCTTCCCGCAGCTCGGGCGCGCGATCCGGGTCGACGAGAACCGCGCCGCGAATATCCCGTACACGCCGGCCGACCATCGCGACGAACCGCGGTGATCACACCGGCTCCGTGCCACCTACGAGCCCCAGCCGACGTGCAATTCGGCGCGCATCCGTTCGCGCATGTGCGGATAGTGGAGTTCGAAGGCCGGGCGTTCGGATCGGATACGGGGGAGTTCGTAGAAGTTGTGCCGGGGAGGCGGGCAGGTCGTGGCCCATTCGAGTGAATTTCCCGCGCCCCAGGCGTCGTCCACGGTGACGACCTCGCCGTAGCGGTAGCTGCGGAACGCGTTCCATACGAACGTGACCATCGAGACGCCCAGAATGAACGATCCGATGGTCGAGATGGCGTTCAGCGCCGTGAAGCCGTCGGTCGGCAGATAGTCGGCGTACCGGCGGGGCATACCTTCGGCGCCCAGCCAGTGCTGGACCAAAAAGGTCGTGTGGAAGCCGACGAATGTCGTCCAGAAATGCAGCCTGCCCAGGCGTTCGTCCATGTAGCGCCCGGTCATCTTGGGGAACCAGAAGTAGATTCCGCCGAAAGTGGCGAAGACGATCGTGCCGAACAACACGTAGTGGAAGTGGGCTACGACGAAATAGGTGTCGTGAATCTGCCAGTCCAGTGGCGGGCTGGCGAGGATGACGCCGGACAGTCCGCCGAACAAGAAAGTGACGATGAAGCCGACGGCAAACAGCATCGGGGTCTCGAAAGTCAGGTTCCCCTTCCACATGGTGCCGATCCAGTTGAAGAATTTGACCCCGGTCGGCACCGCGATCAGGAAGGTCATCATCGAGAAGAAGGGCATCAGCACCGCCCCGGTCGCGAACATGTGATGTGCCCATACCGCTGCCGACAGCACTCCGATCGAGATGGTGGCGTACACCAGAGGTCCATAGCCGAACAGGGGTTTGCGGCTGAATACCGGCAGGATCTCGCTGATGATCCCGAAGAACGGCAGTGCCACGATGTAGACCTCGGGGTGCCCGAAGAACCAGAACAGATGCTGCCAGAGCAGGACGCCACCGGTAGCCGTGTCGTAGATGTGCCCGCCGAGATGCCGGTCGTAGGCCAGCGCCATCAAGGCGGCGGTGAGAATCGGGAACGCGAGCAACACCAGCACGCTGGTCACCAGGATGTTCCACCCGAACATGGACATGCGGAACATCGTCATGCCGGGCGCGCGCAGGCAGACGATGGTGGTGATCATGTTCACCGCGCCGAGAATGGTGCCCAAACCGGATACGACCAAGCCCATGATCCACAGGTCGGCTCCGGCGCCGGGCGCATGGATGATATCGCTCAGTGGCGTATACGCAGTCCAACCGAAATCAGCCGCGCCGCCGGGTGTCACGAATCCGGAGACCACCATCGTTCCGCCGAAGAGGAACAGCCAGAAGCTCAAGGCATTCAACCGTGGAAATGCCACGTCGGGTGCTCCGAGTTGCAACGGAAGGACCGCGTTGGCGAATCCGAACACCGTCGGAGTCGCATACAGCAGGAGCATGACGGTGCCGTGGATGGTGAACAGCTGGTTGTACTGCTCCGGTGAGAGGAACTGCAGGCCCGGCCGTGCCAGTTCCGCGCGCATGAGCAGCGCCATCAGACCGCCGAGCAAGAAGAAGGCGGTAGCGGCGACGAGATACATGATGCCGAGCACCTTCGGGTCCGTCGTGGTGACCAGCCGCCACAACACCGAGCCCTTCGGAGCCGTCCGCGCCGGAAACGGCCTGGTCGGTGTGACCTGCGGTCCGAGTGGATACGACACCTGAGTCATCGATACTCCTCACCTGCTACCGGCGAGACCTTCACCCGCGGTGGCCGGGGACGAATTCCTGGGCCTTGACTTTCACGCCTTGTGCCACGAGATGCCAGGCGTCGGGGTCGCCGCGCAGCACCGCTTCGGCGGTGGATTTCATCTGGTCCCAGGTGGCGTGCGGTGGGATCGGCGGTACCTCCGGATCGCAGCGGACGTCGAGCACCGTGGGCCGCTCGGCCGACAGCGCCGCTTCCCAGGCAGGCGCGAGGTCGTTCGGGTCGTCCACGGCGATGGCGCCCAGACCGTACGTACGGGCGAGCTCGGCGTAGGAGACCTCCGGCAGCGACTGCGATTCCTCGAATTTCGGCGCGCCCCCCATCGAGCGCAGCTCCCACGTGACCTGGTTCAGGTCGTTGTTGTGGAACACGCACACCACCAGCCGTGGATCGCGCCACTGCTCGCGGTAACGGCTGATGGTCAACAATTCGGCCGCGCCGTTCATCTGCATCGCGCCGTCACCGACGAGAGCGACCACCGGCCGGTCCGGGTGGGCGAATTTCGCGCCGATCGCGTACGGCACACCGGGCCCCATGGTGGCCAGCGTCCCCGACAACGAACCCCGCATCCGCCCGCGGAACCGCAGACAGCGGGCATACCAGTTGGTGGACGACCCGGAGTCCGCGGTCACGATGGCGTCCTCCGGGATGCACCGCGACAGTTCCCACACCACCCGCATGGGATTGACCGGCTTCGCGTCCAGCAGCGACTGGCGTTCGATCGTGTCCCACCAGCGCCGCACGTTGGATTCGATCGTCGTCCGCCAGCTGCGATCGGACTTGCGGCTCAGCAGCGGAAGCAGTTCGGTGAGAGTGCTTTTCGCATCACCGACGAGATTGACCTCGGTGGGGTATCGCATGCCGATCATGGCGCCGTCGATGTCGATCTGCACCGCACGCGCCTGGCCGAAATCCGGAAGGAACTGGGAATAGGGGAAATTCGATCCGATGATCAACAGGGTGTCGCAGTCGCGCATCAGTTCATAGCTGGGCCGGGTACCGAGCAGGCCGATGGATCCGGTCACGTACGGCAGGTCGTCCGGTAGCACATCCTTGCCGAGCAGGGCTTTGGCCACCCCGGCTCCGGTGATCTCGGCCAGCTCCATCACCTGCTCGGCCGCGTCCCGGGCGCCTTGCCCGACGAGGATCGCCACCCGCGCCCCGGCGTCGATGATCTCGGCGGCTCGTTCGATGCCGGCGCGATCCGCGGTGACCGTGGCATGCAGTGCCGAGGGCGGGCTGGAGGGCACTTGCTTGAACGCGTGCTCGGGCGGCTGATAGCGCTCCTCCTGCAGATCGGAGGGGATGATCAGCGCCGTGGGGGCCCGGCGGGTGGTCGCGACACGGAACGCGCGGTCGAGCGCGTTGGGCAATTGATCGGGAACGTTCACCTCGACCAGATAGTCCGACGCGACATCCTTGAACAGACTCTGCAGATCGACTTCCTGCTGATAGCTGCCGCCCATCGCGCTGCGCGCGGTCTGCCCGACGATCGCCACGACCGGCACGTGATCGAGTTTCGCATCATAGAGGCCGTTGAGCAGATGGATCGCTCCCGGACCTGACGTGGCGGTGCAGACGCCGACCTCGCCGCTGAACTTCGCGTAGCCCACCGCCTGGAACGCGGACATCTCCTCGTGGCGCGCCTGAATGAAGGCGGGCTTGTTGCCGGCCCGCCCGAACGCGGCGATCAAGCCGTTGATGCCGTCGCCCGGATAGCCGAACACCTGCTGCACGCCCCACTCACGCAGTCGTCGCAAGACATAGTCGGCGACCTGGTCAGCCATGTCGTTCTCCTGTCCGCCTTCGAGGTGTCGTCTCCGGGGCCGATTACCCCGGCCGGCAACCCTCAACCCGAGGCATACCGCCGACCGGACGGGCATCCGCGCGGTGTTCTGGTCTGTTCCGATGCTCACCTGCCGTCGTCGAGAAATGTGCCCGAAATGGCGCGTTCGCTTCAATTGCCCGGCCATCACGGCGCTTCCGGTCGTTCCCAATGGCCGTTGAAGGCAACCCCTCGGGGTGGTCGTGCCGCGCACACCGGAGGACGCGGCTACTGCGGTCGCCGTCTGCCACGCGCACGACGTGCCGGTGGTGGCGGCACGAGCCCGGCCGGGCAATGCTGCAACGCGGCGATCGTCATGGACTGGAGCGAATACTGCACGCGTGTGGTGTCGGTGGAGCGTGCCGCCGCCACCGCCGTGGTCGAGCCGGGCATCGCCCTCGACCGGCTCAACAGAGCACAGCCTGGCCGGTGAATGCCGGGAGCGGCGACACCACCTGACGCCCATACTTTTCGTCATCCGCCCGTCCACCGAGCAGTCCCGCTACGGCCGCCGCGACAAGGAATGCTCGCGAATCATTTCTCATGATCACCTCCCCCGAGACAGGCATGCTCCCGAGGATGCAGTCGAGCCTTCGCTCTCTTCGACCTGCCGACGCGAGTAGCCGGCTACCCGTTTCCCGCAGTTGCGCCCGTATCCGTCTGCCCCGGCACCGCCCCTGATTCCGCGAGGCCAACGGATGTATCACCCATCGCCGAGGCTCGAACGCACCATCGTGCTCCGCGACTTCACCGCAGCGGTCGCCGCGGGAAAGGCGGCTCCCGCCCGGGTGCGAGAGCGGGACCTTGGTCCTTCGCCGCTGGCTACCGGTTGCTCTACTGCCACCTCGCCGAACAGATGGACACTCGCCAGGTACGCCGCCACGATCTCGATCCGGCCCGACAACGGCCCCGCATGCGAACCGGAGGACTCTCAATGACCATGTCAAGCCGCAGCAGCAACCGGGGCCGGGTTGCCGTGGGTGAACTCGCGTTGGTCGCGCAGCAGTGCCCACAACACGT